>JAHRWB010000227.1 GCA_019090385.1 Pseudomonadales bacterium
ACCCAATGATTAACAGTCATATTATTCTCCCTATCAATTCAAAACATCGAATTCGAATTAATCAATTAACTAATTGAATTAGAACGTTTAAATGATTAATCTATGAATTACTTTTAACATCTCCTAACATACGCTATCGTATATTTATGTTACCCATACGTTACCCAATTGATTTAATTGAAATGAAAAAGAAATTAACAGAACGATTCGTTAAAAACCTAAAAGCACCCATTAATGGCCGAATAGAAGTATTTGATTTGGTGTTGCCTGGCTTTGGAATTCGAATGGGCAGTTCTGGCAGGCTGGCTTTCTTCGTGATGTACCGAGTGCATGGTAAACAGCGCCGCAAAACGCTGGGACTTTATCCTGCACTGAGTTTGGCAGAGGCGCGTACCGAGGCTGGCGCTGTAATTAAATTGGCGGGTGCTGGGATAGATCCTAAATTGGATGCCCTCAAAAAGACCAAAGAGCAATTTGAGCCCATAGCGAAAGAATTTCTGGAACGCTATGCAAAAGTGCATCAAAAGCCGGTTACCTACACAGGCACAAAGCGATATGTGGAAAAACACCTGATACCTGCCTGGGGACACCGCCCCATTTCTGATTTAACCCGCGCAGACGTTCACCTATTGCTTGATGAAATGGTAGATGCAGGGAAAGGCACAACAGCTAATCGATTGTTGGCGGCCATGAGTAAATTGTTTAACTGGTCACTTGAGCGTGGTTACCTTGAGGCTTCACCCGCATTTGGCGTCAAGTCTCCTGCCAAAGAAGTTTCCAGAAACAGGGTACTTTCACTGGATGAGATACGCGCAATCTGGAATGCTTCAGACAGCTTAGGGTATCCGTTTGGACCCTGGCTCAAGATCATGTTTTTAACGGGTGGGCAGCGTGAGAGCGATGTGTCTCGTATGCAGTGGTCAGAAATCCATGGCAACTGGTGGCAAATGGAGCAACCCACCAAAAGTGATTCTGTCCACCGTGTGCCTTTGTCAGCTATGGCGCTAGAAATTTTGGATACATTACCGCGCTTTGAAGGTCCGTATGTATTCAGTACCCGTGCTGGTTTAGTTCCAGTGAGTGGGTTTTCCAAAATAAAGAAGCGGCTGGATGAAAAATCCAAAGTATCTGATTGGTGGTTCCATGATGTACGCCGTACCGTTGCCACGGGCTTTGGAGAACATTTGGGAAAGCACCCTTACATTATTGAAAGAATTCAGAACCGCCGCTCAGGGACAATCAAGGGCGTTATGGCAGTGTATAACCGGGCAACTTATGAAACTGAAACCGTTGAGGCCATGAGTGAATGGGCAATTTTCTTAAAGGGTGTGATTTCAGATAAAAAGGTGGTGGCGATACATGGATGAAAAAAGAGACATCGCAGGCCGCTTACTTCGAAACATGTTTTCTCGTTTGCTCAGTGAATCAGACCTAAAAGATCTTGAGTACAGTGAGTCTGGCTTTGATCCAGAACCACTATTGGATGTCCTCTATGGGGCTCCTGTCTCCTATGAAATTCCAAACGCCACTGTTCTTATTTATTTTCATGATTTGCTTTCGCCCACGACATCTCAATCCCAATGGCAGGTGGGTAGAGAGTTTGTGCGAGGTCTGCTTCGCCCACTGCTTGTAAATGATAACCCCATGGGACGTCCGGTTGAGATCACAGATCGAGTTTATTTGTGTTTGTATGTTGAATGGTGCATCCAAGTGTTGGAGATGGGAATGGATGACGCGCTTTCAGAAACCGCAGCCTGTTTTGACGAGTCGCTGGACAAACTTAATCGTTGGTACAGAGGCGGTAAGGGTGCTGCGTATCAAGAGCGCACAAGTGCATCCGACATCATTGAAATCACCCAACAAATATTTGAGTTGTTGGAAGGTAAAGACATCAAAAAACTCGCTATGAAGGCATTGGATGACACGATAGAAAATTAATTTCCTTTTTTGCCCTCAATAAGTCGGGGTTTTGCAGGACTTATTGAGGGGGGTGCTATTTCCCGCATGATTAAAGTATAGAAATTGTTAACACAAGTGATTTCTACACATGCAAAACCAAGGAAATAGCAGCAACTCTGCACTAACCTTATTAATTCGCGCCGCCACCGTCAAACTTTCTTTTGGCGGTATATCAGACATGACCCTATGGCGCTGGATTCGTTATAGAGGATTTCCTAAACCTCAAAAACTGAACGGGCAGAATTACTGGAAGCCTGAGCAAGTCGAACGATGGCGCATAAATAATGTGTCTTAGTTTGAGGGACTTGGGGTATATCCCGCCACGTGGCAAGGCAACATCGCCCTGCGAATCCTGCCAGTACGTATTCACTCGCTGCCAGTATTACAGAATGGATTGCCCCGCGTTTGGGCAGTGGTTAAAGGATGGTGAAGTAAACGAGCGTGCCAGGTTTCCCGCACCCATGGGTAAGGCGGCTGGTTGTGTTTCCTGAAGATAGGCGTTGGTCTGAGGCTCGGCTTCCAGCCTTTGGGCCACTCGAAACCGAAATTAGGCAGGTTTACCAAAAACTCTATGAGGCTGGTTTTTTTGAAGCTAACACCTATCTGCGGCGGGCGCATGAAACATTGTGTAGTGCACCAACCGTGGTTCGAAGGTGCCGTGATGATGACGACATCGATATGGCTGCGAAAGAGACGGCAAAAAAATGTTTGCATCATCAAACTGTTGACCAACTTATTTCAGCTTGTAAGCGTATGGGCTTACCCGTCCCTGGTCACACAGAGTCTGAACAGGGTTGGGTGATAAAATCGAATGTTACCAGTGATGGGGCGCTTGCGCGTTCGCGTGACTGGCATCACTGGCGCCGTGAGCTGCGCAAATTAGTGGGCAGGCATAGAGATCAACTCATGCGCCACTTGGGCTTCGTACATAAACAAAAGCAAATATATTGTTCTGATGAGGCTTTGCGGTTTCAGCAGCATCGCCAAAAATCCAACAAAGCACTCCTGGAATCATTGTTAGCAGTTTCTGATAGTGGCGATGAATTAACGCTTGCTGATATTCAAGCGGCTAGCTTGGCTAATCCAGCGCTACGCAGAGCGGAGCTTCTAGCACGTATCCGAGGATTTGAGCGCTGGGCAGATGAGCATGGAGACCAAGCACTTTTTGTTACACAAACGGCACCGTCAAAATATCATTCGCGTTACGCGGATTCGGGGCGCTCGGTAGCCCAATATAATGGTGCTGACCCACGCGATGTTCAGAAAAACTTCAATAAAAAGTGGGCAAGGATGCGCGCAAAGTTTAAGCGCGAAAGTTTGAATGTGTACGGTATTCGTATAGTGGAGCCGCACCATGACGGATGTCCACATTGGCACTTGTTGCTATTTATTCCAGATGGTCTCGAAGCATTGCAAAGAGTGCAGCAAATTATGCGTGAAGAAGCGCTGGCTGAAGATCCTCCAAAAAAACAGGATGAAGAAAAACGTATCAAGTTTGAAGTGATTGACCGCACTAAGGGCACAGCCACAGCCTACCTTATCAAATATGTTTCAAAGTCTATTGATGGCCACGGCATGGAAAATGATTTACACGGGATTTCTGCCTCGAAGGCAGCGCAACGAATTGTTGCATGGGCACGAACATGGGGCATTCGGCAATTTCAGTCTATTGGTGGCCCCTCTGTAACCGTTTGGCGTGAGTACCGGCGTTTAAGGAGTGAACCGATGGCACCACACAATGAAGTCTGGGTGATGGCTGACGCGGGAGACTGGTGTGGTTTTATGCACCAGATGGGAGGTGCTGTACCTGGGCGACTGGGGCAGGCTGCAAAGCTCATACGGGGGATGCGGATGTCATACTTAACTGGTGAGTGTTCCTCACCTGTTAACCAGTGGGGTGAGCGCCTGGTGGGCTCTGCGCTGCCGATCACAGGCATAGTCCGGGAAGGTGTGGAGCTGGAAACCCGTCGGAAGTTTTGGAAAGTTGTATCGATAGAAAGCCTGATCACAGGATCTGCATTTCAGCAAATAACCGTTTGTGCAAGGGAAGCTGCGGCTTCTCCGGATGCCGAAGGCTCCGGGGCTTGGACTCGTGTCAATAACTGTACGCGAGAGAAGAAGCAGATAGAAAAAAACGAATATCCCAGTCATCTAAATGAGGGTAATTCAGGAAGCCAGGAGCCGAAAACGGGCCCGCCGCGTAAAATGGTATATGAAGAAGAGCTTGATGATCCATCCAGACTACATCCGCTTAACGCAGAGGTTCAGCGCTGTCACGCGTTGAACAATTTGTCACCTGATGAACCCTGACGTCTGCTGCGACATTCATACATTCTGCATTTGGATTGCCAAAAAATAAAATGTTGATTGCGCAGAAATTGGGTTTGAAGTTTTCTTGGAGATACAAAATATTGACCAAATAGGACGCACATCAAATTACCTATGAATGTTCAGCAGCACTGGAAAAATGCGAGATTGCGAATAAATTATCCGCATGGCTGCACTTGTTATATTTGGTACTAGGCTAATTTTATGCATTTGGTTAGTTAGATGGGTGCCATGAGTATTTTAACTCTTTCCTTTTTTCATCTGGCTCTGCATACATGACATTTTTGGTAATCTCACTGGCAGTATAAAACCAAGTAGCAAAGGCGCAGCGCCGCGCCAAGATTGCGGTATGAATATCTGAGTTACCAGTGAACAGCCCATTCGACCCACCAAATGCTGTTTCTGAGATACATTGCCGAATTGTGACTTTATCTCGGAGGTTTTTGTGAGGTGCTCTC
>JAHRWB010000228.1 GCA_019090385.1 Pseudomonadales bacterium
GACAAAAAGCCTATGGGACGTTAGAACAGCTACGGCACTGGGCTCATCAGCGGGGTCAGCAATGGCTTCAGGCAGCCCCGCTGCCAGAATAGGCGAACAAAATTGATGATCATCATATATAAGGCGTTAAACCAAAAATATTAGGTGCTCCTATATTCCCTGTCAGGGTCATTAAGACTACTAAGCTGCTAATACTAAAAATAAACATTCCGCGATTCCAGGAAAATAGCTCAAAAACTTATCCTATTCAAACATCCAATGGAATGCGTGTGTCCGATTCATCTACATCCCATTCATAACCTCGATTCATAACCTACAATTATGATATGGATGTGAAACCAGGACAGAAGAGCATAATGACAGTGGAACCAGAGCGATCTCCTAGAGGTTCAAACAGGTTCAGATTTGCTGATTCACTCAGTATTAGCTCGAAAATCACTATTTATTTCGTCCTACTTCTAGCAGTTATGATAACCGCCGCTACGTTTTTGTATAAGAACACAGTCGACCAGTTCGAAGCAGTAAATTTGCTTAGTCATACCCAAAAAGTAACTTCCCAGGTCCGCCGGCTGGATAATCTGCTGCTGAATATGGAAATGGGTGAAAAAGGACCCCTACCTACAGGAAAAAATTCATTTTTAGAATCCTACCGTTCCGCCATCGATCAGTGGGATACACAAGTAGCCAACCTGAAGAAGCTGGTAAAAACTGACCCAATACAAATAGAGCGCGTTAACAAAATCAACAGTGGAATGGAACAATGGATTACCCTGACAGCAATGCCCAAAATAGCGCAACAGGGAAAGGTCCAAGAATCGACCAATCAAATTAAAGGCACAGTTAACTCAATCAAAACAGATATCAAGAAGTTCATTGGTATCCAGGAAAATCTGATTTCCTTCAGAAAACAAGCAATCCAGATATCCTCTGATCGCACAATTCATCAATTTATTTGGGGCATACTTGCTACGATACTCATCGCATTTGTCGCCGGATATTATTTGTTGAGGAGCATTTTAAAGCCACTAAAGGAACTTAGTGAAGCTGTACAAAAGATTACAGAGGGCGATTTATCCGTGTCTGCAACTGTACACAGCTCGGATCAAATAGGTGATCTGGCGATATCATTCAATACTATGACCGAGCAGCTTTCAAACGCCATTAAACAAACGGATACCTCCAGGATAAAACTGGAATCCCAGACCGAAATACTGGAAGTGGCCAGGTTGGAAGCAGAAACAAATGCTTTTAATCTGCAAAATGCCCTGAATGCATTATCGGACCAGAAGTATGCAATGGATGAACACTCCATTATTGCTACAACAGATCTGAGTGGAAGCATAACCTATGTAAACCAGAAATTTTGTGATCTTAGTGGTTACACTAAAGAAGAGCTTGTCGGTGCGAACCACCGATTGCTTAATTCGGGGAATAAGCCAGAGTCGTACTGGCGAAATATGTTTCTCACCGTTACCGACGGAAACACCTGGAATGATGAGGTGCTAAATAAGGCGAAAGACGGACAATTTTATTGGGTAGATACGACCATTGTCCCTATTCTACGGCATACAACTGAACTGCATAAGGATGGAAGCACAGAACAAAACAAGATTCAGGTAGAGGGTTACATTGCAATTAGAACAAATATTACTGAGCAAAAAGAACAGGAACAAAACCTTATCAACGCAAAGATAGCTGCTGAGAGTGCGACCGTAGCTAAAACACAGTTTCTAGCAACAATGAGTCATGAAATCCGTACGCCAATGAATGGTGTTATCGGTATGGCACAATTGTTAGAAGACACCCAGCTATCTAACGAGCAAAAGGACTATGTAGCGACTATATCAAGTTCCGGTGATGGTTTGTTATCAATCATCAATGACATACTCGATTATTCCAAGCTCGATGCAGAAATGGTTGAGATAGAAAGAATTGCTTTCAATCTTGAAAGAACATGCCAGGAAAGCATTGAGCTGACGGTGGTTAACGCTCTGAAAAAAGATCTCGAAATTATTATGGACTATCAACCAGATTGTCCTCGCTATTTGATAGGTGACCCATCCCGGTTGCGTCAGATTCTGATTAACTTGCTAAGCAACGCTATAAAATTTACTGCAAAGGGTTACGTACGTCTGGGCATATCGTGGCAAATCAATGCGTCAGGGAAGCATTATTTGCATTTGGAAGTTCAGGACACTGGCATCGGATTGAAACCTGAAGCCATCGAACATTTATTTCATGAATTCACTCAGGCTGACACGTCCACCACACGCAACTATGGTGGCACAGGTCTAGGCCTTGCCATAACGAAAAGACTGGCAATGCTTATGGGCGGAGACATAGGGGTATCATCGAATTACGGCTCAGGTAGCACGTTCTGGGTAGATCTAGCGCTGCCCAAGGGTGAATCTCCTCCCCCACTGAAATTTTCGCCCTTGAAAGACGTGCGAATCCTGTTCGTGGATGACAATGTGATTTACCGGCGAATATTCAAAGATTTGCTTAATCATATGGAGGCTAGGGCAAGTATCGAGACAAACATAAATGGAACGATAAATACTCTGCAAAATGCCATTCAGGAAAAAGACCCCTTTAAAATCGTTATTCTTGACCACAATTTGCTGGAAACAAGTGGCCTTGATATAGGTATGAAGATTCGCAGTGACAACCTGTTCATTGACTTAAAAATGTTGATTTTTTCGTCTGCAGGGCAGCAAGGGGATACAGCCCTCTTTGCAAAATCCGGTTTCGACGCTTATCTCAACAAAATTGCCAGTTACGAAGTCTTACAATCCATGTTATCCGCTATGTTGGAGCACTCACTCGGCGACCCCATTATCACAAGGCACAGCATCAAGAGCAGTAACGACAAACAGACTGAATTTGACGCACACTTCGAGGCGTCAGTTCTCCTAGTGGATGATGTTGCGCTGAATCAGTTAATTGCCAAAAAGTTTTTGACCAAAATGGGTATTGAAGTCAGCCTAGCAAACAATGGCAAAGAAGCTCTGAGCAAGGTTGAGCAAAACAAGTTCGATCTGGTATTTATGGATTGCCAAATGCCCATTATGGATGGCTACGAGGCAACCTACGCGATTCGAGTTCTCGAAAAAGAAGGCGGGAAGATTCCCACTCCCATTATCGCTTTAACAGCAAATGCATCCAGCGAAGATAAAATACTATGCGAACAAGCGGGTATGGATGATGTGCTGACCAAGCCATTTATGAGATCAGACCTGATAACCTGCTTGGAACACTGGCTTCCGACGCTATAAACCACGACCTATCTATCACTAAACGAATATTAAGAAAGTAGGTAAAGCCATATGGCGTCCCCTAGGGGAGTCGAACCCCTGTTGCCGGGATGAAAACCTGTCAACCTACCCTTATGTAGCCACTTATAGCCTCGCCGGCCGCATTCCAACGTTTTACACCCGGCTCCTTTTGACCCTAAAAGGCTATGCGGGGACACAA
>JAHRWB010000016.1 GCA_019090385.1 Pseudomonadales bacterium
AAGTCCGGCAAGGTTACAGCAGATATTATGGCTAAGGTGGTAAAAATAGAAGGTGAAGTAACCGGAGATATTGCCGGGGATGAAAAAGTCGTTATTTCTAGCACAGGGCGAGTCAGAGGCAATATTGTCGCACCCCGAATGACCCTTGAAGACGGCGCAAAATTTAAAGGTAGCATAGATATGGACCCGGAAGAATCCAGTGGGGCACCCTCAAAATTTACGGCTAAGCCGGGATCGTCAAATATTTCCGGAGGCCGCAGCTAATCCTATCAGGCCAATTGACAAGCCCATTGACAAAAAGGAACGATCAGCCACTGGTTCAGAAATTACACAGCCCTTTACTCGAATCTTTATTTGTCGGACTTATTCCTTTGAAAGTATCTCTACCGGATACAGATAATCGGACTCGACGCCTTAAAATACTCGATGTTGGGCCAGCCCTACCAGAGACAGTGGCATTTTTCTCACAAGTCCGCTCTCGATTATATATTGCAGACTTATTTGAGGAGCAATTGTTGAGGGCAAAGCACTCTTCAGAATTAGATTCAGAAGACGGCCCCGACATAGAGGTATTTCCAACCCTGGGCGGCTACCCGGCCGGGGAGCAGTTTGATATTTGCCTATTCTGGGACTTCTTCAGCTTGCTAGATGAAAAAAAGCTACAGATATTTAATAGAGCCCTACAACCCTTTATTCACGATAAGACAAGAGCGCATGCATTCAGCACACAAAACCACAAAAGGCCTATATCAAATCTTTCCTATGGTATCGACAACACCGGTACATTGAATGAAAGAGTACGGTCCAATACCACCTCACCCACGCATATCCACTCTTTACCGAAACTAAAAAGATGCCTGCCCTGTCTGCATATTTCTCGTAGCCGCCTGTTAGCCGATGGTCGCCTGGAAATTTTGATGGATGCCAACCCTGGTTAAGGAAATCTCCGATTATGAGTGTTCGACAAGCTGTCAGAGGTTTACTGATTACAGAAGACCACAAAATACTGTTATTAAAAGTGCGCAGCCCCGTAAACGGAGCAAGCATATGGATGACTCCAGGGGGAGGCATCGAAAACGGTGAAACGGATCACCAGGCGCTAACTAGAGAAATCTGGGAAGAAACTGGTTTACGCCTTACACAAACCGGCAAATTCGTATTTGAACGCAATTTCTCATACCGGGGCAGCAATGGCCGTTTTAGCCAATTCGAAAAATATTTTCTTGTATTTTTAAGAGAATTCACTCCCACCATGCAAAATAACCCCGCTGAGCGAGAAGTCAGCATTTTTCAAGATTATCGGTGGTGGGATATAAACCAGATTTCCAGCTCCGAGGATACATTTGCACCCTCTTTGCTGGGCGAACACCTTGATACCTTATTCAACAAGCGCCCTGATCAACGACCAATCTATCCTCTCAACATTTCTCGAGATTAAGCACGTTTACTGTCGTAATACTTCCGGTAAGGCACACTTATCTAAATCACCCTTCATAAAGTAGATGGAATTTGGTTTACTTAAACCGTTTTCTATAGTCAAGCGAGAACCAGAATGGCAAATATCAAACCTTTCAAAGTCGATATCTCAGAGCTGGCACTCTCAGACCTAAAAAATAGATTATCAAACACTCGCTGGCCGGATGCTGAAACACCCGGCGACTGGACCCAGGGCATTCCGTTGAACTATATCCAGGAAGTTTGTGATTATTGGTTACATAGCTATGACTGGAGAGCTACAGAAACACGACTGAACCAATTGCCACATTACACCGCCAATATAGACGGACTAGATATTCACTTTATTCATGTACGCAGCCCCAATAAAGATGCCAAACCTCTGATCATTACCCATGGTTGGCCCGGTTCAATTATTGAGTTTCTCAAGGTAATAGAACCTCTGACACAACCCGAGTTACATGGTGGGAAGCATGAAGATGCCTTCCACGTAGTCTGCCCGTCATTGCCTGGTTATGGATTTTCAGGAAAACCCAAAGAAACCGGATGGGGTGTTGAAAAATTTGCTACCGTCTGGAACACCCTCATGCAAGACCTGGGCTATGACCGCTATCTGGCCCAGGGTGGAGATTGGGGATCCGCAGTGACTACTGCGATTGGTATTCAGAACCTAGGACAATGCAGAGGTATACACGTCAATATGCCCAATGCATCCCCAACACCTGAAGCGCAAGAAACACCTTCTGAACGAGATAAATTAGCCTTCAAAGGCGGCATGTATTACAACCAGTGGGACTCTGGTTACTCAAAGCAACAATCCACAAGGCCACAAACTCTGGGATATGGTCTGGTCGATTCACCTTCAGGACAAGCAGCCTGGATTCTCGAAAAATTTCAGGCATGGACAGATTGTAATGGACATCTCGAAAATGCACTCAGCCGGGACGAATTACTCGACAACGTAATGATTTACTGGTTGACTGCAAGCGGCGCCTCTTCAGCCAGATTGTACTGGGAAAGCTTTGGTAACGCCTTTGGTCAGGGCCCGGAGACCTTCATAACAATCCCTTCAGGTTGCAGTATCTTCCCAAAGGAAATCGTACCAACACCTCGCTCCTGGGCAGAGCAAAGATATACAAATATAGTCTATTGGAATGAACTGGAGAAAGGCGGGCATTTTGCTGCATTCGAGCAACCAGAACTATTTGTAGCAGAGCTGAGAGCTTGTTTCAGACTCATGCCACTGCAATAATCTTATACACACCTATTGATACGCAAATTAGCAACAACTACGTTGTACAGATCTCCACCGTCGATGTATCTTCGGAAACACTCGACGAATGATTTACCGACGCATAAAAGCGTAATTTAAAGTGCTTGCGACATAACGACACGTAACTATCATTTCCACCGATGTGTACCTGCATACCTTGCCTTACAGTTTCGCCATGCTCATCCACTCTGACAACCATTGTGGCTTTACGCCCACAAAAACAGATGGCTTTGATTTCTGTCATATCATCGGCCCAGGCCAACAAATATTTGCTCCCTTCAAACGGCTCACCCTGGAAGTCCGTACGCAAGCCATAGGCCAGAACGGGGATATTGAGGCAATCGCTCACCTCCCC
The DNA here is from genome assembly GCA_019090385.1 of Pseudomonadales bacterium. Classification (GTDB taxonomy): domain Bacteria; phylum Pseudomonadota; class Gammaproteobacteria; order Pseudomonadales; family Azotimanducaceae; genus DC-out156. Next base: position 3,084 of record JAHRWB010000016.1, read on the forward strand.
CAACTGAAAAACCTGCTGACGCGTCAGAAATTGTGCTTCATCTACCATGACACAATGCAGCTCGTGCTTCTCAGTATGACAACTTACAATATCAAGCAGGTCATCAGTCCCACAAAAAGGCAAGCCAGGGGCTTCCAAGCCTATTCTGGAAGTAACTTTTTCGTGACCATAGCGATTATCCACCCCTGGTGTGAGAATAAGCGTGCTCATGCCACGCTCTTGATAGTTATAACTCGACTGCAGCAAGGAGGTGGACTTACCCGCATTCATAGATGAGTAATAGAAGTATAATTTTGCCATTCCCAGTTGTTCTCAGACCATTATATATAGCAATTGCATGTACCAAATAAAACGCCCAGCGTCAACGAGCGCGCCTGGGTTAAGGTGAGCCCCACATCTATACTACGTTAAGAGAACTTGAAAACCTTAGATGAACTTGGAAAACAATTAGCGCAAATTTAACGCCCAAATTAAGCAGCGTCAGTTACCCGCCGCCCTAAGCCCATGCGTTTTTCACTCTGTAGTCGATAACCCATTCGCAAAGGCAAACCAATATCTGAATCACGGCGTACCTCAGAGCGACGATCCTTGTGATGCTTATAGGTACATTTGCACTCAGACCTCAGATTACAACTATCAACGGGTAACATAGGCGCATCCGCTGACAAAAATCTGACTTCAGACAAGGCCTTGACCGCACTACAAGCGCAGCTTTTGCCTGGCTTAATTGATACACCATGGTATAGATTAATATAAAAAGACCGTCCCTTGGCCATACTCCTTCTTCCCTCTACCCTAACTTTTAATATGAGATTTACTGTACTGATCTTCGATTTGCCAAGTAAAACTATACTTACTTATCGCTAAGTTCAAAGACTTCCATACTCCGTAGGATGAATCCTACAATACCAGGCTGGAAAGCAACAAGAACATTGTAATATTTTATGCTCAAATACAATTTACAGAAACACCAAAAGCAAATTGGAAATGCAGAACCCACTGAATCGCGACTAAAAAGGGCATGGGGAAACGAGAGGATAAATAGTGGGTTTGACCGACCACTATTTTAATAAAAAAAGAGCTTGGAGCATCAATGTTTTTTTGTATCTTCCTCCGTAGAAGCTGCTTTTTCGTTTATAGCGGCAAAATGCCGGGATGCGATCTCGGCCTCAGAGCGCGACTCATATGGCCCCATATCACACCGCTCACGCGTTTGAAAAAACCATCCACCATTCACATTGAATACCCGCTCAGATCTAAACGGATAATCCTGCTCATTTTTCCTTAAACTACCTGATAAATCGTCACTTTCAAGTTTCACTGTTCCACCACGTCATCAATATCAGTTTCTGCCCCGAGAAAATTCTGCCCTTGTAGTAAACAGCGTTGAATGGGATTATGACAGTGAATGCAAGTACTCACTGAGACTTCGAGCATATTCGAGCCGATTAAGTACCCGCTAAAATAAAAACAGGATACCAACCATGTTGTACAACAATATACTTGAAACCATTGGTAAAACTCCCATTGTCCGACTAAATAACATTGGCCCCAAGAATGTTGAGCTCTACGTAAAAGTTGAATCATTCAACCCAATGGCCTCGGTAAAGGACCGGCTGGCTTATGCCATTATCTTGGACGCTACAAACAGTGGAGCACTCTCACCCGGGCAAACAGTAATTGAAGCAACTTCCGGGAATACGGGTATAGCGCTAGCCATGGTTTGCGCTGTGATGGGGCACCCTTTTGTAGCAACAATGGCGGAAAGCTTTTCGGTTGAACGACGAAAAATTATGCGAGCTCTAGGAGCGAAGGTAGTACTCACTCCGGCTGCAGAGCGCGGAAGTGGAATGGTTCGCAAAGCAGAAGAGCTGGCAGAACAAAACGGTTGGTTCTTGGCCCAGCAGTTTGAAAACCCAGCTAACCCTGCCTACCACAGGCAGACCACCGGCCCTGAAATTCTAGAAGATTTTGCCGGTAAAAATCTCGACTATTATGTTTCCGGATGGGGCACAGGCGGCACTATTACCGGTGTCGGTGAAATACTGAAATTAGCCCGCCCTGACATTCAGGTGATTGCAGCAGAACCTAAAAATGCCGCACTTATGAGTGGCGGTGAATGGCAACCGCATAAAATCCAAGGGTGGACACCCGACTTTTTACCCGGCGTTCTAAACAAGGGTATCGCCGACAAAACCGTCCCTGTCTCGGATGAAGACGCGATAGCAACAGCGCTAAGCCTTGCCAGCAATGAGGGTATATTCGTGGGTATCTCCTCAGGCGCAACTTTATCGGCAGCACTATCCATTGCAGACAAAGCTGATTCCGGCAGCGTTATTCTGGCCATGCTACCAGATACAGGTGAACGTTATCTCAGCACACCGTTATTCGAAAATATCAATGAAGGGAATGACGAGATATAAAAAAGCGCCAATAGCAATGGCGAAATACAAATTTATCCTCACATAATCCGGTCGCTAATGGCTTGGCCAAGCCATTAGCGACCGGATTACCAACAAGATGGTAACTAACGCACAGATTTAATTATCCCACCGTTTTACCTTAGCATTCTCAGGTCGCGGCAGTCGCGATTCTACAACTCTCCGAGCACCAGCTATATCAAATGCCAGGAGATTTGAAAACTAGTGCGTAGAGGCCAGGAACAAAGTGCCAGCCAACATCCATATCAACGACGATAGCTCTTTCACGTCTCTCCACATAGATGGGACCGTTAATAGCCAAGCACTCCTGGATCTAATGGAAAATACACTCCAGGACAGTCAATTCAAGAATGATTGGCCCCAGCTAGTCGATTTACGACAAGCCTCAATAGATTGCACCAAGGATGAGCTGCAGGACTTGCTACAGCAAGCGTACAAGCGCTACAGACCCTATATCGAAGCCCCAATGGCTATTGCGATACAGGCTTCAACAGAGCCCGATATACTCGCTACAGCGTACCGATTTGTCTGCAATATGCCCGATACCGAAATTTTCGATGACTATGCCCAGGCGTTAACCTGGTTAATCGCGAAAACTGAAATACCCTCAGAATATCTACTGCAGCACCCAAATTCCCATACTCAAAACCCCGACAATTATCCAGAAAATAAAAGAGCCTGAATAAGCCAAAAATCTTGAAACCGTTTCCTCTCTACCGTCCAATGCAACACTCCTGATAACATAAATCTGGATAGCAATTCTCGCCTTGAGACCCACGTCACAGCAATTCAGGTTTGTGTCATTTTGTACTTCACATGTAATTTCGCCCTAAATGCGCTCCCCTCAAAATTTGAAAAATGAAAGAACTATGGAATCTATTATGCTAACACCTTGATGTTTATTACTTTTTCCAGCTACATAAATTTGAGGTGTGTCAGTGGGGTTTTCAAGCACAAATAATGTCGTTATATTAGTCAACCTCACTGGCCGGGCTGTATGTACATACAGTGTCATTCTCCTCGGCAGGGCGAAAGCACGCTCATATAGCCCGGCTAGCTGAGGCCAATCTTTGCGCTCCACCTTCTCTTTGCGCTCCAGCTTACACAAAGGCCCACCTGCTACAAAAGTCTGCCTGAATCCAACGTCCCTGTTATTACCTGGTATTTTTTGAAAGCGATAACTATTTGTATTTATTCGATTTTTACTAAAAAAAGTATGGCGCATTGTTACGCCAATCGTATTTGGGATCAGAGACCGCAATAAAATTCGGATTCAACAAGGAGGGCTTTGTATTATACCGTAGAGGGCAACAGTCCTGATTTAACACCACACCACCAGCTGCTTGGAGAATAGCCTGACCAGCAGCAATATCCCATTCAGAAGTCTTGCCCAACTTCGGGTACAAATCTGCTTGTCCGTCAGCCAACAAGCAGAGTTTCAGAGAACTTCCTACCTCCATTGTCTGTACCCCAGGATATACACCTTTGTAGTTCGAAATGGCTTTTTCCAGCGCCACACCAACATGGCTACGACTAGTCAATAGAACAATGTTCTGCTCATTAAGCGATCTTGGTCTGAGAGTGGCTGGTATTATACGCCCACGGGTTCCAAACCAGTCTCTAAAAGACCATTTTTCAGCCCGCCCCTTGGCCACATGCCCCAAATACACGAGTTTCTGTACCGGGGCAACCACTACACCCAGAGTGACTTGATGGGATTCTATCAGCGCAATGTTGACGGTAAACTCGCCATTGCGCTTGATAAACTCTCTGGTACCATCCAGTGGATCGACCAACCAATAACGATTCCAGCACCGTCTCACGGAATAATCTATTGTTGCAGATTCCTCTGAAAGGATTGGTATGTCCGGTGTCAACCGCTCCAAACTCTGTAAAATAACAGTATTAGCACGTGTATCTGCATCTGTTACTGGTGAGCGATCCTGTTTTGAACGAACAGCAAAATCGGCAGCATAAACCGACATTATCTCGTCCGACGCAGATATTGCTATGGACACAATCTCTTCTAGCAAAAACGAATAATCGATATCTGACACTTTCATTTACGCGTAAAGTTCAATAGCTGATAAGATAACATAACCCTAATTTTAAGAAGATTCGTATGAGTAGATTTGTATGAATGTGTTAGTGCGAGTAGATTCGTTCCAATGATTCACTGGCCCAAAGTTGATACCGTATTGCTGGATATGGATGGCACTCTGCTGGATCTGCATTACGATACACACATGTGGATGCATGTTTTACCGCAAAGAATCGCTGCCCGAGATAAAATTTCACTCGAACAGGCTAAACGCCAGCTTTTTAATCAGTTCGAAAATACTGCACGTACAATCGATTACTATTGCATGGATTTTTGGTCCAAACATACCAATATGGACATTATGGCTTTACACCACGAGTTTTCAGATCTCATCAGCTTTCTTCCTGGCGCTGAAAATTTTTTGACACACCTAAAATGCTCGTCCCTCACTGTAAGACTTGTTACCAATGCACATAGAGCAAATTTAACGCTCAAAAACAAACTTACGGGGCTCACTACATATGTCAACGAACAAATATCCTCACTTGATTTTCGCGAGCCAAAAGAGAATCAGCGTTTTTGGCAAGCATTGATGCAGTCTCACCCCTTTGACCCACAGCGCACATTACTTATCGACGACAATGAAGATGTACTGGATGCTGCGCACGAATACGGAATCGCCCATTTACTGTCTGTAAAACGGCCAGATACCCAGCGACCCGAAAAAGAAGGATCAAAATACCCGACTCTCGCTACTTTTGACCAGTTGTTGCCAATAGCGCAATGATTCCATCTGCACCAGTACCAGCAACCCAGCCCCTGCTGACATTTTGAGTTTAACGCTCGAAAAGATTCGCCTGGATAAATGGCTTTGGGCGGCAAGATTTTTTAAGACACGAACACAGGCAAAAAAAGCTATCGTAAATGGACACATTTTGGTTAACAACTCTCGTATCAAACCCGCCCGGGAAATCACTGCTGGTGCACTGGTATGTATAAAAAAGGGCACACTACAATGGGAAGTTACAGTAGAAAAACTTTCTGAAAGGCGCGGCGCCGCTCCCGTTGCCCAAGCTCTCTACACTGAAACCCCGGACAGCACAGAACAGCGAGCACTTGCCCAACTACAACAAAAAAGCTGGCACCAATCCTATAACCCAAAACCTACAGAACAAGAGAAAAGACAGGCAAAACGCTACAGGGAAAAGGCACGCCAGGGCTCTGGGCACAAAATTACTAGTCAAGACTGACATAAATTTGAAGGATTCACCAAAATGCTTACATTTTTATTTGGCTGTCCGATGCACAGCTGCTACAGCTTTGGCATAATAACCGATTCTTGAAATATAGCTCAAAAATAATTTCCTCAATCATATCACTGTACCCCTAATTACCGAGAACACTAGCTTTGGATAAACACACATACAATACACCAGCCACCCACACCGATATGTGCGCTGCCAGCCTGGCCGAAATTTCTGTATTGCGGGGTGAAACACAATTTGCGGCAAACGGCGCTCTCGTAGTTACTACCGGCAAGCGCACTGGCCGATCCCCCAAAGACCGATTCGTTGTCGATGAACCCAGTACATCTGATTCCATTGATTGGGGAGCGGTGAACAGACCTATCTCCATGGAAACCTTTGATGCACTATGGGACCGGGTCCAAGTACACATCAGTAACCGCGATACCTTTGTATCCCATTTACATGTTGGCGCTGATCCCGACCACTATCTTCCCATAGAGGTCACAACAGAAACCGCCTGGCATGCTCTATTTGGCGTGGACTTATTTATCAATACCCCCAAATTTAACCCCAAGGGCAAAGAAGTGTGGCAAATAGTTAATGCCCCCTCATTCGAGTGCCAACCTGATCGCGACAAAACCAATAGCGACGGTGTCGTCCTGTTAAATTTCGCTCAACGTAAAGTTTTGTTAGCAGGTATGCGTTATGCGGGAGAAATGAAAAAAAGCATGTTTGCCGTTCAAAACTTTCTTTTACCCGAGAAAGATGTTCTGCCCATGCACTGCTCTGCCAATGTGGGCAACAATAACGAAGTGACACTATTTTTTGGTTTATCTGGCACCGGCAAAACAACGCTATCCGCAGATCCCGCTCGATCTTTAATTGGAGATGACGAGCACGGCTGGGCAAAGGGCTCAGTTTTTAATCTCGAGGGCGGTTGCTATGCAAAATGTATCAACCTATCCAGAAAAAATGAACCGGTAATATTTGATGCGATACGTTTCGGCTCCATCGTTGAAAACGTCGTGATTGACCCAAAAACCCGCGAAATAGACTATGCCGACAGCAGCCTCACGGAAAATTCACGCGCTTGTTATCCACTTGAACATATAGACAATCGTGTAGCCGACAACAGAGGTGGTGAACCAAACGCCATCATTTTCCTTACCTGTGATGTTAGTGGCGTATTGCCACCAGTATCTATTCTTTCCAAGGAAGCTGCTGCTTACCATTTTCTTTCTGGCTACACTGCCGCAGTTGGCTCAACAGAAATAGGTTCAACCGAAGCCTACTCAGCAACTTTTTCAACCTGTTTTGGCGCACCGTTTTTCCCACGGCCAGCTGGCATATATGCGAATTTGCTAATTAAACGTATTGAGGAATTTGACTCCCAGGTTTATCTTGTAAACACTGGTTGGACCGGAGGCGGATACGGTGTGGGTAACAGATTCGATATCCCTACTACACGAGCAATAATCACCGCCATTCAAAATGGAAGTTTAAAAGATACTCCAACGGATACTTTATCCGGATTGAATTTGGCTGTTCCAAAACAGATTGATGGCATTGAGCCCAATATACTCAATCCGCGTAATGCCTGGAAAGACAAGCAGGCCTATGACGCAGCTGAAAAAGTACTGGTGGGAAAATTTACTGACAATTTCACAAAATTCGATGTAGATGCTGCCATTGTTTCTGCCGGCCCACAAAACGGTAGTGCATAAATTAGAGGTTCTCCAAAAGGAAAGAGGCAACGATTCTGAACATTCACCAACTCAACGACTGTATCGCTGCCTTTTCCGACCATGCTCAATGTCCGTTGTCAAAGTTGATAAGAGGCATAGAAAAAGAGAGCCTTCGCGTTGAAGCCAATGGGACATTGTCTTCAACGCCCCATCCCAAGGCCTTGGGTTCTGCACTAACCCATCCAAAAATCACCACAGATTTTTCAGAAGCCCAACTAGAATTGATCACCGGCACACACTCATCCGCAAAATCCTGCATAGATGAGCTTACTGAAACACATTGTTATGTATACAAGCACATCGAGGACGAAATGTTATGGAGCACAAGTATGCCCTGTGTCGCTCCCCACGACGATGCTATTCCCCTCGGACAATATGGGACATCGAATATAGGAAAAGTTAAAACCATTTATCGACGCGGACTTGGCGTTAGATATGGCCGCTTAATGCAAACTATATCCGGCATTCATTACAATTTTTCTATCCCAGAGGATGCCTGGGAAGTGTTCGCAAAATTGCGAAATCAGCAAAATACCCAGGCGTTCCGGACCCAGTCCTATTTTGAGCTCATCAGAAACTTTCGTCGCCACAGTTGGTTGCTCATATTGATGTTTGGTGCCTCTCCAGCACTCTGCAAATCTTTTATTCAAGGTCAGAAACATAATCTGCAGGAACTTGATGAAGGCACACTATACTTGCCCTGGGCAACATCGCTACGCATGGGAAATTTGGGCTATCAATCTGATGCGCAATCGCAACTGCATATTTCCTACAATTCACTAGGCGAGTACGCACACTCCATGCACCATGCGCTTAGCACACCTTATGCGCCGTACATATCAAAGGGTATAAAAAAGCAAGGCGAGTACCAACAACTGAATACCAGCCTCATACAAATCGAAAACGAATTTTATGGCACCATTCGGCCAAAAAGAACAACTAAATCTGGACAACGTCCGCTAACAGCCCTGACACAAGAAGGCGTGGAATACATCGAAGTCCGATGCCTCGATCTGAACCCATTCCTTCCTGTCGGCATCGATGTCGAACAAATTAAGTTCCTCGATACATTTTTGTTACATTGCCTGTTTTCCCCAAGCCCAGAGGACAACCCTGAAGAATCAATAGAAGTCCAAAACAACCAATTAGCAGTGGTAGCCAATGGGCGCCAACCCGATCTCCGGATCAAACATAAAGGTAAAGAAATTTTACTGCATTCCTGGGCCGAAAATCTTTTGCGCGAATGTACAGATATTGCCGGATTACTAGATAGTGCAACAGACTCTGAAGGAAACAGCTATACCAATGCTGTTATGAACCAGCAAACTAAACTGAACGATCTATCTTTAACACCTTCCGCAAAGGTGCTTGCGAATATGCAAGCAGCTCAAATCCCCTTTGCACAATTTGCACTAAATCAATCAAAATTACACAAAGAGAGTTTTAGTGAATGCCGCTGGGCGGGCACAAACCTGGAGCAAATGGATAACCTGGTAAAAGAATCACACATGAAGCGTAAGGAAATAGAGGCAAACGATAAACTGGATCTGGATACCTTTGTACAGAACTACATCAAACTACCCCAGTTAAGCGAGCTGTAAAAACCCATCTGCCCTATATCAATGTTGTACGACAAAATTAGTAAAGATAACTGCCTCTACGAGAGGCAAACCTTCCTCCTTAGTGAGAAAACTCTGCATTCCAGCCAATGCGTCTGAGCTTATTTTCTCACGCCCATCAGTAGACACGATAGAGCCCTCATTTTGACGGGACAGCAGCATAACCATGATATTGCGCAATGATGGAAAGTGGTGCTGAAGCTTAAGCTGCGCACCCAAGTCGGCCACCTTAAGGGCAACATCTACACGCACATACTTAAGCCGACCAAATTCTACTACGCCAAAATTAGTAACAAACGTGGGGCGCAGCGGTACATAGCGCACTTTGCCAATCGGCTCTGAGCTGGCTACAGACTCCTCATCACCACTCTCTTCTTCTTCGGCCTGCACACCGGTGCCGATTAAAAATACCGCAAAAAGTAATGTGACTATGCGTAATTTCAGGCCTCTGGGCACAACTTACCTACTCATTTAGTATAAACACATAATAAGACTAGTTGACCCACAGATTTCAGCCAGTAACCTGCGCCCTGTATACTTAAGAATTTATCAGCAGGATAAACATGAATAGTACGGATTGGGCCTTAGCCACATTAAGCGTTATAGCGTTTCTACTTGCCGGAGCTCAATATATGGAACACATCCTATATTTGGATCCATGCCCACTATGCATGATGCAAAGAATCTGGTTTGTCCAGATTGGACTGGTGGCCTGCTTGGCTATTGCACATAACTCCCGTTTGCGGATCTACCCCTTGCTCATGTTTTTTGGCGCGGTTATTGGCGCGGGATTCAGCATCAGGCAATTATATCTGCAAAATCTGCCCATAGATCAGGTTCCCACCTGTGGGGCCGACCTTGCCTCCATGATCGACTACTTCCCCCTTAGTGACATTCTACGGGCGATGACAATGGGTACTGGAAGCTGCTCCGAAATATCCTGGTCGTTCCTGGGCATATCCATTGCTGGTTACGCCCTGTTGGCATTCATTTTTCTCGCGATCCTTGCGCTGGGCCAATGGAAATCAGTAACTATTCCTCACCAGGCAGCCATCTAATTTCATCCTGATTTGAGCAAAACCAGCTCAAAATTGTGCATCTGCCGTTCGCTGCTAACCTTATTTTGAGGGTTTAGTAGCGAACGCAGTAACACAAGGAATAGAAATGACGCAAAATACTACCTCCGGAACACCCGGAACAGGAAGAAAAAGTAAAAAATCAAACACACAAAATTCACACCACGTAAAAGTTCTTGACCATAGCGTCATTGGCTTTCTGGATGACCGTCAGCGGCTCATCGTACAAATCATGAAACTCTCATCCGCTATTGATGCCAGACACCATGATATTGTTGAGGCATTAACCATCAGACTGTGTCAACAAATGGTCGACTACCTTTCCAACGGACATTTCCACATTTATTCTGAGCTTTTTCCAAACAAAAATGCACTTATAGATCTCGACGCGACCACTCAGATGGGTATGCGGTTTCACGACGAATTTGTAGGGCAGGCAGGTTTGCTAAAAATCAACTTTGATATTCTGAAAACCAGCCTTGAACGACTAACACTGGCACTGGAAACTCGCTTTGAACTTGAAGATCTAATGATCAACCAGAGTAAAAATATGAGCTTAAGTGCTTAAAACAACATGAGTGGGGAGAATACTCCCGGATGTACGATTTCAACTACACTTAGAGTATTCTCTCAATCAATATAGCTGCTATGCATAAACTGATCTGGCTTCTGCCTTTGATTATCCTGCAAGCATGCACGGACATAAGTTCCGAGCCTGCAAAGAGTTGGCCTGAAGCCGCTCAAGGCATTTTTTCGGGTGCATTATCGTTGGACAGCGAACTAAATATCATCGGTTCTTTAAACCATGGTGTTAGCTTGTGGAGGACAACTCGCAATGAACGGGTTTTTAGCTGGAACCATTCCCAGGGTGAATACACCACTCTGGTAGCGGCTGCTTTCTCACCTGACGGCAAGCGTGCAGTCACGACCGACCCCCGTACTTTAGTACTTTGGGATACTACCAGCGGACAGGCTCTCCAATACTGGGCAACACCCGCAACAGTACTGGACATTGTATTAGCGCGAGACGGCCACCAAGTACTCATGGGCCTGGGCGACCATAGCGCGATTCTGTTCGATGCACTAACGGGTAAACATCTGAATAGTCTATTGCATTCAGGCCGCGTTAATTCTGTCGCTCTATCGGAAAACCAACTTTTCGCCCTCACTGGAAGTGAAGATTTCAGCGCGAAACTATGGGATCTATCTACTAGCACTGTCAGACACAATTTCCGGCATACTAATCCTGTCAGAATTGTTGCCTTGTCTGCAGACGCAAAACTTGCATTTTCTGCGGCCCAGGGCCAAAAATTGATATTGTGGGATGCCACTACTGGCTTCGCCCTGCACACCTTTAATCGACATAATCCCGGGGTAACTAGCGCTCGCTTCTCCAGAGATGGCCATGAGCTATTAATTGGTTATGTGCATCGGCGTGTTGAACTCTGGGATACCAAAAACTTTAAGCTACTTGCCAGTTGGAAGGTCAAACCGCGAAAACTCTGGCAAACATCTGGTTCAGCAGTTCTTGAACTCGGATTTGGCAATCGCCCCAACCATTACTATGCACTTTCCGGGAACGGTATGGTCTCAGAATTAACAAACTAGCTATTAAACCACACGGCAACAGCAAACCTTATTACAAAGCAGCTAAAACAATTTCGGCCAGATATTTCTGAATACTCTCGCACTCTGCTAGGATGCGGCCCTTCAGCCTAAAAGCAGTACTACAGACAACCACATGATCACCCTGAAAAACATCAGCCTGTGGCGCGGTGATAACGAGATTTTCACTCAAATCAACCTAGCCTTTCATCCAGGGCATAGAGTAGGAATTTTTGGCCGAAATGGTACCGGAAAATCGACTTTATTCGCACTAATCACAGGCCAGCTCGGCGCTGACGAAGGCAACCTGAACATTCCAAGTTCCTGGAAAATTGCCCATCTACAACAAGATACTCCGCCGGTAAAAACTACTGCTCTCAATTGGGTGTTGGACGGTGATACTGTCCTACGTAAACTCGAATCACAAATAGAGCAGGCTACTGAGGAGGAGGACCACGACCAACTTGCCCAACTGTATTCCAAATTGGAAGACATTGATGGTTACACTGCGAGCGCCAGAGCCGCGGAAATATTAAATGGATTGGGATTTGCAGCAACTGAGTTTGACAAGCCTTACAGTGAGTTTTCTGGAGGCTGGCGTATCCGTCTAAATTTGGCACAAACTCTCATGTGCCCGTCAGATTTATTACTACTCGACGAGCCTACTAACCATCTTGATCTGGTTACCACACTTTGGCTCGAAACATGGTTACTGCGTTATAGCGGCACCGTATTGGTGATTGCACATGATAGGGATTTTCTAAATACAGTATCTACACATATAGCCCACCTCGCCAACAAGAGCATTAAGGTGTACCGGGGAAACTTCGAAAACTTTGAGCGTGTACGCAGTGAGCAACTACTCGCGGAAGAAGCCGCATTTAACCGCCAGAGCCGCGAAATTAAGCATATGCAGAAGTTCATAGATAGGTTTCGAGCCAAAGCAACAAAAGCCAAACAAGCCCAAAGCCGCCTCAAAGCCCTCGATCGCATGACTTTGCTAGCCCCGGCATACGCCGACTCTCCCTATCAATTTAGTTTTCCTAACCCCAGTAAACTGCCGCAGACTTTGTTGAGCATTGAAAAAGGTAAACTGGGGTATGGCGACACCGTCATACTTGATGACGTTAAGCTAGAATTATTTCCCGGCAGCCGAACCGGTATTCTCGGTTCGAACGGTACGGGTAAAAGTACACTGGTAAAGATCCTAGCTGATGAAATGCCTCCAATTTCTGGAAAAATACTCCGAAATAGCCGATACAATAAACAATCCGGCGGCATTGGATATTTCGCTCAACATCAAATTGAGCAGCTAGATAGCTCCGCTTCAGCCCTCGAATTATTCTACCGTATCGATCAAGATAGAAACACATCCTCTACTACCCAAGCGTTGAGAAATTATTTAGGCGGATGGGGATTTGCCGGCGACATGGCCACCCGCCCCTGTGAACAATTATCCGGGGGGGAACGTGCTCGATTAGTCTTAAGCCTGATAGCCTGGCAAAAACCAGCCATGCTACTGCTGGATGAACCGACTAACCATCTAGATCTTGATATGCGTCATGCTCTAGCTATCGCATTGCAGGATTATGAAGGCGCGCTAATCTTAGTCAGTCACGACCGGCACCTAATGGGGCAAGTGGCAGATGAATTTTTGGTGACTGAAAACGGCAATGTTAAATATTACCGAGGCGATTTGGAAAGTTACACCACTGAACTTAAAACCCAGAAAGCTCCCCAGAAGGCACCTGCGAAGGATTCAGGCTCTCTTTCCAAACGCGAAAAACGCCGCTTATCAGCAAACTCCCGCACAAAATCGCAAACACTCAGAAACAACGCCCAGCAAAAAGAAAAGCAAATTGCTAAACTAACCAAAAATTTACAGCAATGCACGGACCAGCTTGCCGATCCTAAGCTCTACACTTCGGAAGAGAATAAAATCCACAACGCCAGTCAAAATAGTGAAGCTGTACATGACCTAACGCTAGAACAAAGTCGTCTAAAAGCAGATATAGCAAAACTTGAAGACGAATGGATAGCACTCCAGGAACAACTCCAGAAACCGTAAACTTGCATTTCTTATTCCATCACAATATTGATTGTCTAGTGTACGGTGGGCCCACTACCCTGTATTTTTCGTACTACAATTTTTTTGACGCCTGGGTGCATTTGATTTTGAGAACAATTGCCCTGATCTCTGATAACCAAACTTAATTACGTCACCGTCGCGTAAATTTTCCAGCCCTCTGACCAAACGCTCGATTGCACGTTCTCCCAACAGCTCTTCTATCGATATTTCATTGATTTTTACAAACAGATCTCCAGCAAATAAACCTGCTTTTTGTGCGCCACTACCTGGGGTCACACCCACCAATTCAACACCACCCCCTTTCTTCGGTCGGGTTAATAATCAAACCCAAATGAGCTTTCGCTGTAAAATAATGATGATCAAGAGCAACTCCAAGATCTATTGCAGATTGTAAACCCGTGGCACCACGCATGTGTAAATCAGCCAGCGCTGCTGCCATAGTATTGTAGACTCAGCCGAAATCGCCCGATTTTCATAGGCAAGCAAACTCAATTTTGCATCTATATCGCAAATTCTCTGTAGTAAAGCACCTCAAGGGCACTGTGCTCGCCACGCTGATGGGCACATATCACTTTTTGGTCAACTTCAATGTATTTAAATCGGGACATTTATAAATAGACGCCTCATCTAAAAAAATAGTCGCATTAGATATGATGGTTTATATTTAATAGCTGTGAACGATCGTTCGTTTTGGTATACTCCACATTATGTCTTCCGAATCTTCAAGTAAATCAGCCATTAACGAAGGTCTGTACTCAACGTTTCGATCTTTGGGATACGATGGCGCTACATTGGCCGCATTATCTCGCGCAACCGGACTGAGCAAAGCAAGCCTTTATTACCATTTTCCCGGCGGCAAACAAGAAATGGCTGCTACTTTATTGCGTGATTCCGTCACACAATTAAACTTGCTTGCATTCAAGCAGCTTAACAAGAAAAAACGCACTGCAAACGAGCGCATACAACGTTTTTTGGCAGGGTTTTCAGAATACGTCTCGCACGGACAGGAAAATTGTCTCGCTGCAATACTGGTAATGGGCGGGGCCCGCCCACTATTCCTGAGTTCGATAAAACAACAAACCGAATCCTGGCTAGCAGATCTGACAAACGCCTATACGGAAGCTGGTCTTTCAGACAAAAAAGCCCGCCGCAAAGCGCTGGAAATGTTTACCAGCTTATATGGTGGCTTGTGCATGGCACAAATGCTGGACGACCCTAAGATATTTCAGCAAACCGTAAATCGTTTAAGCAAAGACGCTGAATAAATCATTGGTTCGGCGACGGCAAACAAACCGCGACCGCACTAGCGGAATAAGCTATGCAAAATTGGCAATAACGTCATGATTTTGCTCGGAGCATGGGCCTTTCTCCACTCACCTGCTACAAATTTATTTATTTCAGAATAAGTAGGGTAAATATGGATGGTGTTGAGAATTTTCTTTAAACCCAATCCATGCGTCATTGCCAGTACAAATTCAGTAATAAGCTCCCCTGCATGGGGACCCACTATCATGGCGCCCAATACTTTGTCCTTACCCGGTTGAGTTAGCACCTTTACAAAACCCCGCACATTTCCCTCGGTAATGGCCCGATCAACATGCTGCATATCGTATCGACTTACCTCAACCGAAATTCCCAGTCGCACGGCCGTCTCTTCATTTAAACCTACCCTGGCTACTTCAGGATCGGTAAATGTGCACCAGGGGACCACATCATAATTAACTTCAAATCTGCGAAACATACCAAATAAGGCATTAACAGATCCATACCACGCTTGATGGGATGCCATATGTGTAAACTGGTATGGTCCGGCCACATCTCCAGCCGCGTAAATGTGCTTTATGATAGTGCGCTGATATGAATCGACCTGAACTGTCCCATCATTATTTGTCGCTATGCCCAAAGACTCCAGGTTCAACGATTCTGTATACGCCCGCCGACCAACAGCAACAAAAATTTCATCAAAACCTACCGACTGTCGTTGTCCGTCCTGCTCAACAACCATACGCTTGGCTCCCGCCGACCCATCAAAAGCAATCGCCTTGGACCCGGTAAGGAAACGCACACCTTCTTCAGATAGTTGTCTACTGATGAGCTCTGAAATATCAGCATCTTCATTTGGCAAAATTCGCTCAGCCAAATCAACTACAATAACCTGACTACCCAGGCGCTGAAAACTTTGGGCCATTTCGCAACCGATGGGTCCTGCTCCCAGGATAAGCAAACGCCGGGGCAAAGTTTTTAAGGACCAAACCGTATCTGAAGTAAGTACGTCTATTGTTTCTACGCCAGGTATTGGCGGGATAATAGGCCTGGCGCCAGTCGCAATGACGATGCTTCGCGAAGTGTATTTATTATCACCCACCTGGACTGTCCAGGGATCAAGTAACCTTGCCTCTCCCACTATGCAATTTACACCCAGACTTTGAAAACGCTCAACTGAATCATTCGGCGAAATCTGTTCTATGGCTGCTTTCACTTTGGACATAACTAACTGAAAGTCCACCGCCCCCTCAGGAACCTGGAGCCCGAACTCATCAATCGAACGTGCCTGCTGTACCTTCTTGGCACAATTGATGAGCGCCTTGCTTGGGACACAACCCGTATTAAGACAATCTCCACCCATCTGATGTTTTTCCACCAAGGCCACTTTAGACTTCACGGTAGCGGCTACCAGGGCAGAAACTAACCCAGCCGAACCCCCACCGATAACGAGCAAGTTATAATCAAAATGGCGAGGTTTTTTCCATTCCTTCAATTGCGATATTCCTTAATCATAGCCGCCTGTGGGATAAATAGATCATCACCCTCTTTGTCAGCAGCGGAAACACTCCCAACAATGACAAAGCCAATATTAGTCCAGGACTTAATACATCAGATACAGAACTTAACTTGGCAAGCTCGGTGCCAGCAAAAACAAAAACGGAGGTCCCCATCAACATGCCAGCCTGACTCACGAGATAAAAAGGCACCACGCGTATTTTAGTCAAAGACATCACCAGATTGACTAGAAAGAATGGAAACAGCGGCACCATCCGAATACTAAACAAATAGAAATTGCCTTCACGAGCCAGCCCCGTATTCACTACCTCAAGCTGTGCACCAAATCGTTTGGCTACACGTTCACCAAACAAGGCACGCGCTACAATAAATGCCAACGTTGCCCCAATCGTACTGGCAAAAGAAGTTAGAGCCAGTCCCCAAGCAAATCCAAACAAAGCGCCGCCAGCCATGGTCATAATGGCCGCTCCTGGAAGAGAAAGCGTGGTCAACACAACATAGGCCATGAAAAATAAAGCCGCTGCCGACACGGGACTCTGCATAACATATTCAGGCAGAATGCCCATCTGTGCCTTCAACTTATCCAGTGTCACCAACTCGTCCAGACCCAATAAAAAATACACACCGACAATACCCAGACATAAAGCGATAATCACCCATTGACCAATCTTCAGTTTCTTGTCCTCATTTTCAAGCGCATATCACCCAGATGCGTCAATATTGATGTTAATCGAAGCATTTTAGACAACTGATAGCCTGACAACGTTCCACACGACAACGTTCTTAAGTAATATGCTGTACCAGTAACATTCAGGGCCCATAAATTGCGAAGCTTTCCAAGAACCCGTATGCGGCGGAACCGCTATCAGGCATTCTCTCGTCGCCTTGTACGAGAAAACAAGCTCACTACAGATGACTTGATCTTGCCAGTCTTCATTGTTGAAGGAAAAAAACAGCGCCAGCCTATCTCCTCCATGCCAGGGGTTTATAGACTGAGCGTGGACGAACTATTACGAGATTGTGCAGTCATACAGGCAAACGGCATCCCAGCCATCGCCCTTTTTCCAAATATAAACGATGATCTCAAAACGCTGGATGGTAGCGAAGCTTTCAATCCCGACGGTCTGGTCCCACGGGCGATAACAACATTGAAACAGAATTTTCCCGAACTTGGAATAATCGCTGATGCCGCACTCGACCCATACACAAGTCACGGTCAGGATGGCATTCTGGATTCTACAGGTTATGTGATCAACGACCCCACCGTCGTCGCTTTGTGCCAGCAATCCCTGATAAATGCTGAGGCAGGATGCGATATAGTTGCACCCTCGGATATGATGGACGGACGCATCGGCGGCATACGCGATACTCTGGATGAAGCCGGCTTTGAACTAACCCAAATCATGGCATACTCCGCCAAATACGCTTCAGGGTTTTACGGTCCGTTTCGTGATGCTGTGGGATCAAGCAGCAATTTGGGCAAAGCCAATAAACTGGGCTACCAAATGGATTCCGCACAAACGGATGAAGCGCTACAGGAAATTGCCCTGGACCTTGAAGAAGGCGCCGATATGGTTATGGTCAAACCAGGTATGCCTTATCTAGACATCATCTACCGTGTAAAACAAGAATTTGGCGTCCCGACATTTGGATACCAGGTAAGCGGCGAATACGCGATGCTCGCTGCAGCAATAGCAAATAACTGGTTAGACGAGTCTGTTATTCTGGAGTCCTTGCTAGGCTTCAAGCGCGCCGGAGCAGACGGCATCCTCACCTATTTTGCACTCCAGGCTGCAGAGCTAATACAAAAGAACTGAATTACTTCTAAAATATTAAGCAGGATATTTTAGAATTCCAGCGAAATGCCCACTTTGCTTAATTGCGCTTTTTCTTGAGTCAGTTCGTCACGTGACAGCGCATGGCTGTCCAACCAGTCCGCTTGAAAAATTAGCCTGATACCATCCTTGGTAGCCACCACCTCCAGCACAGGAGATTCTTTATCGCATCGACTGCGCTCAATAATAACAGCAATACGTATCAGCACACTCAGCCTTTTTAATCGATTCCCGTCAACTTCGGAATATGCGCTGAAAGCTACAGTTTTAAATCCTCTTCGGTGATTACGAACCAACAGGGCCAATTCAGACTTCATTCTCCGAGATAGTCCGGGAATTTCAGAATGCTGAATAATATAAGCACCATGCCGGTGATAATTGCGCGCAGCAATTTGAATCCCAATTTCATGCAACTCTGCCACCCATGTTAGTAAGTACTTACTTTCGTCATTATCTATACCCCACAAACCAGAAACACCAGCCAACAAATGAGATACCGCTCTGCTAACCCGTCCCACCTGTTGTTCATCCACCGCATATCTTTGCATTAAGCCGCTTATACTGCGCGCTTGAATGCCATTTTCATTTTGTACGGCGGTTGCGTCATTATGCTTATTGAAAGTGAAATCTCGCCCTTCCGAAGTTAGCAAACCATCAAGCAGGCTTGCATCAAGACAGTGCAAAGACTTAATTTTTAGTTGTTTAAACAATGCACATAATATCGCCACGCCGGCTGGGAAAATGTCTACGCGCTCCGGCTCCAGACCTGGAATGCTTCCTCCTGTAACCCACCTTTTATCTAACAAACTAAGCGCCAGTTTTTCCAGCCCTGAACTAGAAATTTCTGTACTTCCCCAGCCATTTGCAGCCAACACATTCTGAATAGATTCCATTGTCCCAGAAGTCCCAACAACCTCTACACCCGCCACATTTATCAGAGCCACATCGACGCTGCTAAAAAATTCTGTAGCGCGATTTGTTGCCTGCCTGAATGCAGTGGCGCCATCGTGTCCCGGTTTATAAAACCGGTCCATTAAATCCACACAACCGACATCAAGACTTTGCAAACGCTCGGCCTTATTCGAGCGTCCAAAAGCAAGCTCGGTGCTTCCACCACCGATATCTACAACAAGTTTACCGCCTGCCCCGGGAAGCATTCGATTAACCGCGCCGAAATAAATCAGCCGGGCTTCGTCTTCGCCGCTAATAATATGCACTGTGCAGCCCAAAAGTTGCTCTGCCCGATTTACAAAGGCCGACGCATTTTCAGCATTTCTAAGCACGTAGGTTCCAGCTATATAGATATTTTCTCGATCAATAGCCAGCAATCGTTGAGCAAAACGTGCAATACAATCCAGGCCTCGTTCTATCGCCGCATCAGAAATAAGGCCCGACTCAAAGCCATGTGCCAGCTGTACTTTTTGGCGCATGCGTTCAACGGTCTGTGTACGCACTGCGTCTTTTTCCTGGATCAGAAGCTGGAAACTATTAGAGCCTAGATCAATAGCTGCTCGCCTGACTACTTCTCGGGTCATGTTATTTTGCCAACTGAGTACTGAATATCAGGGAATATTTTCCCCAATTAGAGTTAAAGTTCCCACGGGATTAGTATGGGGGTGATACACTCCCCAAATAGATAATACCCATTTTAGCAAAGGAGAAACTTTAATGAGCGACAATATCGTTCATGTAACCGATTCAAGCTTCCAGGCAGATGTACTTGAAGCTGATAAACCAGTGCTCGTTGATTATTGGGCCGAGTGGTGTGGACCATGCAAAATGATTGCCCCGATCCTTACAGAAATTGCCGAGGAATATGGCGACAAACTGAAAATATGCAAAATGGACATTGATGCCAATCAGGAAACCCCGCCTAAATTCGGCATTAGAGGAATTCCTACGCTGATGTTATTTAAAAATGGTGAATTAGAAGCAACCAAAGTGGGTGCACTTTCAAAATCCCAGCTTGCTGCATTTTTGGATAGCAATATTTAAGCTCTGAGTATCACTTGACGCCACAACCAAAGTCGCTACACTGTATTCACAGTTTATATGTAGCTGGCTTTGGTGCGAGCGATTTCTGATCTTCAATAAATAACCTTTTTGATAAGATCTATTATCAGAAGATCCAGTTATATAAATTGATCCAGTTATATAAATCCAATTAAGACCTAACTATCAGGACCTGAATACGACATCGTTCCGTTGTGGCATTGATTAGATCGACCCCCCAACCCAATCGATTATCCAACGACGCACCTAATTTCATCGAACGCCCACCTGTTTAAAAACATCAAACAAAATACAAATCAATCTGAAAATAAAAATATTATGAATCTAACAGACCTCAAAAGAATATCAGTAGGTAAACTCGTCGAAATGGCCATAGAAATGGGCATAGACAATGTAGCGCGATCAAGAAAACAAGAGGTCATTGCAGCCATTCTTCGCAAACAAGCCAAGAAAGGCGAAGATATTTTTGGAGACGGGACCCTGGAGATTCTTCAGGATGGATTTGGTTTCTTGCGCTCTTCGGACAGTTCTTACCTCGCCGGACCTGACGATATT
>JAHRWB010000017.1 GCA_019090385.1 Pseudomonadales bacterium
AACACCAGCATGCCTGCCAAAAGGGAAAATCCACTTCCCTGCTACCAATCCAGATCATCAGGTATAGGAAAATCTTTGTAAGGGTCGTCTTCCTCAACCAGATCTTTGGATCTATCGTGCAGGTGTATCACAATTTCATTACTGCTCTCGGGTATGCGAGAAATGATTTTTTGAGCTATCTGCTCAGGCACCAGCTGATAGCCTTGACCCAGTTTAACAATCGCCAAAAACCCTTTGCTAAGCTGATCCCTATTCTCACTGGAAACATGGATCTTCTTAATTTTTCTGCCCTCTACAAAATTGTAGGCCTGATCTCCATCCTGGCGCTGTCCATTCTGCTCTATCAGCTGCTTGATCTGCGATTTTAGCGCTTTACCCTGGGCTGCTTTATTTAATTGCCTGTTCTGTTCACGGTCCTGAAGTTTCTTGCGAGCCAGCGCTTGCTCTGCAGAAAGCTTATGTTCATCCGCATCTACTCCTTGCTTCACACGCATTTCCTGCCTGTGAATACCCTTCTGGGCTTTGCGTATTTGTTTGTTAGTGACAAGACCAGCAGCTTTGAGTTGATTTTGTAGCGAGCCCCCCAAGTTTTTTTTCTTTGCCACTCAATTAGTCCTCATTATCCTCAAAAATACCTGTTTTTTTATTATCCATACTCAGCACATTCTCGTCCTGCCAATATTGCTCAACGCCTTCCCTTCCGCGTTTATCCGCCCACTTGGTCAGTGTAGATCGCTCCCCTTTCATTTCATAATAGGGCACTGCATAACCACAGGAAGTTTGAACCTGGTCAACATCAAGCTCAAAATACTGCCGTGCTCCCGTATATTGGGGAAATAAGGTCGAAAGTACAGACCATTGCTTATCCCGTGGATGTACCGCTTTTGCACTGCCATATATGCGAAGTATTAACGGCTGTTTATCGAAGGAACAAAACATTATTGTCATTCGAGTATTCTCCAACAAATGCGCAGCAGTTTCGTTCCCGCTACCGGTCAAATTCAGCCAAACCACTTTGCTGGCATCAATAATACGCAAACTGTCCATACCCTTGGGAGAAACGTTAACACTGCCTTCGTTAGCCGCCGTCCCAACAAAAAACAATTTTTGATTTTGAATAAATTGAATATGCTTTTCCGTAAGTGATGGAAAGTAGTCAGCCACAATTAGTCTCCTTTTCAAGCAGTCTGATTCGATGCCAGGAAAGTCTGCATGGAAGCTACTTATATATAAACTACAAATTAAAACAAGTCTGTTTCAACCATTGATTCAGCAGAGGATTCCGCAGGGGACTCTCCAGAGAACAATCGGCGAAGATCCTCCAGAACCAAATAGCCTGAAGGCACAACCAGCAAGGTCACCAAGGTCGCAAATAACACCCCAAAGGCCAGAGAGATTGCCATTGGCACCAAAAACTGCGCCTGCACACTACGATTAACCAAGAGTGGGGATAAGCCGACAAAGGTTGTCAGTGAGGTAAGTATGATAGGACGACATCTGGATACCACTGCCTCCAATACCGCGCCTTTTAGTGAATGCCCATCCTCTCGATTCGAGTTAATTCGATGAACAAGTACCAGACTGGAATTGACCACAACACCCGATGCGGCAATAAATCCCATAACAGACATCATGGCCAGGCCACTTATCAGTCCAAAGCCCTTCATAATAGTATGCCCCCATATGGCACCCATAAAGGCAAAGGGGATAACACTCATGATTATCAGCGGCTGCAAGTACGACTTAAGTGGGATGGCGAGTAGCGCAAATATAATAAACATGGCAATTGCAAAGTTCGGCACCATATCCTGAACATTTTCAGCCTGTTCTCTTTGCGCGCCCTCCAGACTGAATGAAACCCGCGGATAATCGCGGAGAACCTCCTGAATTCCACCATCACGCAGATCTGCAATGACTTCGTTAGCTGTGATTTGTGTGAGATCCACATCTGCGATGACGTTAACCACTCTACGTCGGTCTGATCGTTTGATCGCTGAAAACCCCCTACTCATTTCGGCCTCGGCCACTGTCGCGAATGGCACTTCCGAACCATCAAGAGTTCTAATCCGCATGCTCTCCAGCGTACCAAGCGTTTTACGCTCATTGTCGGTATAGCGCACCATAACCCGAACATCATCCCGACCACGTTGAATTCGTTGGGCCTCCTCACCATAAAAAGCCTGGCGCACCTGTTTTGCCAATGATGCCAAAGATAAACCCAGTGATTCGCCGGATGGCAGCATATTTAACTTCATTTCTTGTTTACCCGAGCGAAAGGAATCTGTGATATCGATAACACCCGGATACTCTGCCAGCTTGGCACGCAACTTCGCAGCCACTTCTTTTAGATCATCAAAATTATCGCCTTCCAACTGAAGGTCAATAGCATTACCGACCGTGAACAATGAGGTTTGAAATTTAAGCTCGATAGCATCAGGAATACTGCCCGAGCGTTCCCGCCATAAATGTGCGATAGAGCGCGTATCCAACTCCCGGGCTTCACTGGGAGTAAGCTGTAGCGTCACTTCTCCCAAATGCCCTCCACTTGATGCCGCTTCACTCGATGGCGGGCCTCCACCAGACGAGCTACTGGGCTGATCACCCACCGCAGCAAGAATATGTGTTACCGGTGGCGCTAAGGGATAAGCTTGAGACAGTTCAGCTTCAACTTGTCTGGCAGTTTTTTCCAAATGCAAAACTGCTTCGTTGGTTACACGTGCGGGCGTACCAAGCGGCATAGTCAGCTGTGCAATCACCTGATCTGATGCCAGCGGCGGGAAAAAAGAAAAAGGCAACCTGCCACTAATCAGTATGGCCACCGCCGAGAAAAATGCTGCCGCAGCAATCGCAATAGTAACATATCGGAATTTCATCGCCCGAACGGCAAGACGACGAAACTCATTCTGTATAAGGTTATGCAATTTACTGGCAAATTTTTCCTGCAAGCCTATTAACCGCTTCGCAAACGGATCCGATATGCCTGATAAATGAGCCGCATAAAAAACCGATGCGGTGCCAATAGCCAGGGCAATATAACTACGTAAATCCCAGGCGAACTCCAGCAACACTACACCAACAATGGGTATCATGATCAGTCCAATTTCACCAGAGGGGCTATCCACACTTTGGTGTCCAAGGTGAGAAGGCAATATCAGCTGAGACTCGATGAGTGAGAAAATAAGACAACACATCACCACAGCAGCAATCACCGCCTGCACCTGGCCCATCGTGCCCTCGCCCAACAAAAGCGGTAAAAATGCCGCAAATGTTGTCATAACACCAAAGATCACCGGCAGGGAAACCTGCTGGGTCCCCTTAATCGCCCCATCTAGGAGTGTGCCGCCCTTCTGCTGCACAGAGTGCACATTCTCCCCTACCACTATGGCGTCATCCACCAAAATCCCAAGCACCAGGATAAAGCCGAACAAGGAAATAGCATCAATAGACAGTCCTATGAGAGCAGCCAGATATAACGCCCCAAGAAAGGCAACCGGCACGCCCACACTTACCCAAAAAGCCAGGCGTGGACGCAAAAATAATGCAAGCAAAAACAGCACCATTAAAAAACCCTGCCGCGCACTGCTCAGCAAGGTATCAAGTCGGCCCCTCAGCATTTTGGAATTATCATTCCAAACCGTGAGTTTTATGCCTTCAGGCAAGCTGCTTCTGGATTTTTCAAGATAACCTTCAACCGCTTCTGTAATCTCCAAAATATCCTGATTGCCAACCCTTGAAACCCGAATAATTGCTGCAGGTTGCGCATCAAAGCGCAACAATTGATCGGTATCTTCAAAGCCATCTATTACCTCCGCAACATCACCCAAATACAAGCGTGTACCATCTGACCGAGTGACAACAACTAGCTTTTCAAATTCATTTCCCCAGTACGCCTGGCCTTTAACCCGCAGCAGTATTTCTCCACCGCGTGTTTTGATTAAACCACCCGGAAGATCAAGAGAGCTCTTCCGTACAGCATCTGCAACTTGGCTAAAGCTGAGACCGTTCCGACGCAGAGACGCTTCAGATACCTCTATGGATATTTCGTAGGGACGTGCATTGGAAAGGCTTACCTGGGTAACTTTGTCCAATGCCGCAATATCATCACGCACCTGCTGACCAATAATCTTGAGCGTGCGCTCACTGTCAGATCCGGTGATTGCAATATCCATGACTGAGCGGCTTCTGGACATTAGCGTGACGATAGGTTTTTCAGTCTCTTCCGGAAAAGTGTCGATGGAATCGATACGGTTTTTAACATCATCCAGTGCCAGTGAGGAGTCCGCTTCTTCAAACAACTCCACTGTAACTCGGCAAGATCCCTCATTGGCAACTGAGCTAATTTTCTCGACACCCTCTACGCCATCCAGTTCTTCTTCGATGCGAATGCAAACACCCTGTTCTACTTCCTCAGGTGCAGCTCCCAGATAGCGGACACTGACGGTAATAATATTCACATCAACATCGGGAAAAGACTTCTGGGGCATTTTAACAACGGAGACCAAACCTGAGAGAACAATCAGACCCAACAATAAATTTGCAGCTATGTGATTATTTGCAAACCATGCGATGATCGATTTCATATGCCTTGCGCCACGCTGCTTGAAATCGGATTGCCTAATCTAACCTTCATACCATCGAACACATGATCAATACTCGAAATGCATACTCGTTCGCCGGAGTTCAATCCAGATTGAATAAATACTTGGTCATTAGCCACTCGAATCACCTCAACATCTCGCGCCCGAAGCTGATTGTTTGCATCTACCACAAATACCTCACCGTTGCTCCTCAAAGCCACTCGCGGAACACGCATAACGTTATCAATTTCTGGACCATAAAGGGTTGCTTCCACAAATAAGCCCACTGACAAAGGAGGACGCTGACCTGTCTGTGCATAAGGAGAAGGGACTCGCGCAATTACAACGATCATGCGCGTGCTGGGGTCCAGCTCTCCCTCAGTACGAACAATTGTACCCAGCCATTCATGCTGCCTGCCGGCAAACTGTGTCCGAAGTGTTACCTTCACCGGATTCTGCAAATCCTGCCCCCCAACTGACAAAGGTATATTCAGGTGAGCAAGCTCTTCATCATGTAGTGGCAAGCGCACCTCTGCAAAATCTGTGGCATACAGACGGGCAACGGCTCTACCCCGAGTAACAAACTGCCCAACATCAATGCTTTCAGATCTGACCCTCCCATCGTAGGGTGCAATTAAATTGGTGCGTTTTAAATCACGTTCTGAACGTGACAAAAGCGCTCGAGCCTCCTGCAATGTGGCTTTTGCAATACGAAACCTGTTTTGCGCATCATCACGTAAAGACTCACTGGTAGATTGCTTCTTTGCTAACTCCAGTTGTCGAGAAAGTGCATTTTTCGCATTGTGGAGATCACTCTCAGCACGCACCAACCGAGCACGCGCTTGCTCCAATGCCACCTGGTAATCCAAAGGATCTATCCTAATGAGAATATCGCCCTTTGAGAAAAATCCGCCGGAAACCATAGACGGTGACATCGTTACAATCCGCCCAGCCACTTCAGGCACCAAATCACTCTCGGTGCGCGGCGTAACCGCGCCAAAGGCTATGATATTCATAGCTACAGTTTCAGGTATCACCTCAATGGCATTTATTAGGGGTGGCACGGGCTGACGCTCTCGAGTTTCCAGGGTTGGGCCGGTAGCAATCAATATCGCTGCAATACCCAAACCGACAACCAATATTATGAGGGGTAACAATCGCTTCATACTTTCTTTTCTCTTGATAAATCCATTGATGCTGTGGGCGCTTTAAAGCCCGCTATAACAAACAGTTTGAGTTTTTCAAGCCCCTCGGAAAACGTGCTTTCATCTGGCTCCACCTCCAGCGGGTTACCGCCATTCAATAATTGCATCATCGCACCAATCATAAAGTGAAACCTCCACCGAAGCTCTCGCTCCCCAAGCGCCGGCAACGCTATGGCAAGATGCTTAAGAAACAGATTCATGACCTGGCCAAACTCCTCTTGCAAGAGGGGCCTGACCAATGCGGGCGGCTCACCGTGAACCCGCGCCATCAGTCTGGGCAGCGCTGTGGGTAATTCGCCAGAGAAAGGGGACAAAAAGGCAGTGATAATTTCATCAACACTCAGTACGTTCACACCCTGCGTGAGTGTTTCCAGTGCCTTCACACGTGAAGCATTCACGGGATGCACGCGACGATGGATTACAGCAGCAAATAGACCTTCTTTTGATCCAAAATGGTAGTGGGTGGCAGACAGATTGACTTCAGCCAGAGAAGAAATTGCTCGCAGTGATGTCGCTGCAAAACCCTTTTCAACAAACAGATGCTCAGCGGCATTTAATATACGCTTTTTGGTGGAGAGCGCGGTGTCTTCCACTTTGGATTGAGCAGGGTTCATTGATAGCATTAATTCAAACGTTTGTTTGAATTAATGCTATCAATTTATTTTCCTGCTGCCAAGCACTCAAATGCAGCGATGTTCTGGCTCACCGCTAACACAGAATCCGGGTTGAGAGATATGGAGTCAATACCCGAGTCCACCAGAAATTCAGCAAACTCCGGATGGTCCGAAGGTGCCTGCCCACAAATACCTACTTTACATCCATGCTGATGGGCAACCTGTATTACTTGCTTGATCATGGATTTAACTGCCTCATCTGTTGCATCAAACAGCGAGTGGAGTATTTCTGAATCCCGGTCAACACCCAGAACCAACTGGGTAAGATCATTACTGCCAATGGAGAAACCATCGAATCGCTGACAAAATTGCGCAGCCAGAATTACATTTGATGGGATCTCACACATCACATATACCTGCAATTCATTTACCCCTCGCTCAAGACCAGCAGCAGACATAGCAGCCAGCACCAAATCTGCCTCGGCTGGTGTTCTGCAAAACGGAATCATCACGATAACGTTGGTAAACCCCATCACTTCCCTCACTCTTTTAATCGCGGCGCACTCCAGTTGAAAGGCTTCCGAGTAAAGAGGATTGTAGTAACGTGAGGCACCGCGTAATCCCAGCATCGGATTCTCTTCATGAATCTCAAAATACTCCCCGCCAACAAGTCCTCGATACTCATTAGACTTGAAATCGGAAGTTCTTACTATGACCGGCTGTGGATAACGCGAAGCGGCAATAGTAGCAATACCCTGAGCCAGCCTATCTACAAAATACTCTGTCCTGGGCGAATATCCGCGAGCAAGTTCTTCCAGTTGGCTGCGCACAGCAGGATCGTTAACCCGCTCCATATGTAAAAGTGCCATCGGATGTGCTTTGATCTGGCTGCTGATAATAAACTCTATGCGAGTTAAACCGATCCCGGCCACCGGAAGTTGCCACCACCCCATTGCTGCTTCAGGCAAGGCCGCATTAATCATCAAATCAGTGTTTGTTTCCGGGAAATCAGAGACCTTAAAATGTTCCGTCGTATAAGGTAATAAACCTGCATACACCTTTCCAACCACACCTTCAGAACAACACAGCGTAATCTCCTGCCCGTTCTGTATTAATTGTGTGGCATTAACGCTACCGACAATGGCTGGGACTTTGAGCTCACGGCTAACTATGGCTGCATGGCTGGTGGGCCCCCCGGTATTGGTAATAATTCCCGCAGCAATGCGCATGACCGGTACCCAATCCGGGTCGGTACGCTCGGTAATCAATATGGCTCCCGCAGGAAACTCATGGTGTTTTGTCGGATCCGACAGATAATAAGCCTGACCACTGCTTATTGCCCTACCCACACTGGCACCGGTTAATAACACCTCGGATTTTCTGGTCAATTTATAGTTTGTCAGAATATCTTTGTTCTTTTGTGACTCAATGGTTTCAGGACGCGCCTGTACAATGAACAACTCCCCACTCTGCCCATCCTTTGCCCACTCAATATCCATCGGGCGCTTATATTGATCCTCGATAAGCATACCCCATCGCGCCAGTTGAAGAATTTCCTGATCGCTCAAAACTGGGCGCTGCTGCTCCTCCAAAGAGGTAGACAAAGTTATTGTAGCCTCCTGATTTCCATCTCCGCGACCATAAATCATCTTCTCCAGCTTACTGCCAAGGCGATTTTCTATAATGGGTCTCAGCGAGGGATTAGCGAGAAAGGGTTTATAAACAACAATTCGGTCCGGTATGACAGCACCTTTTACGACGGTTTCCCCAAGCCCCCAAGCTGCGCTGATCAAAATCGTATCGGGAAAGCCATTTTCCGTATCAATGGTGAACATGACTCCGGCCCCCGCTATATCAGCGCGCACCATTTGTTGTATACCTACTGAAATTGCAATATCCGTGTCTGCAAAGCCCTGTTCCATTCGGTACACTATGGCCCTATCAGTATAAAGAGACGCATAGCACTTTTTGAAAGCTTCCAACAATGATGCTATACCAGAAATATTCAGGTAACTTTCCTGCTGACCAGCAAAACTGGCTTCAGGCAAATCCTCAGCCGTGGCCGAACTCCGCACAGCAACACCCAAATTCTGTAAACGGCATAGCTGGCCTAAATCCTGATAGGCGGCACTGAGCTCCTCAATAGCACTATCGCTAATTTTACCCGCCATTATTAAAGAGCGGATGGTATTCCCTGTATCAGCCAACGATTTATGTCCGTTCCTAAAATCCGACAGGACACTCTCTATCCGATCCACCAGACCATTGTCTAGCAAATAGTCCCTGAACATTTGTGCGCTGGTAGCAAACCCTGGAGGAATACGAATACCCGTATGCGCTAGTGTGTTGATTAATTCACCAAGACTGGCATTCTTACCACCCACGCGGCTGATATCTGCAAGTCCCAGTTCATTAAACCCGTATATGTTTTTACTATTTAGCATTTCCACCAGCCGAATAATTAGATAACACGGTGAGCACATAAAAACAAAAATTACTCATTCAGCTTCTCAAGGGTTGCGCTTAAACTATCCAGGTGCAGCGCCGCTTCACTAAATTCATGCTCTCCCAAGGCTTTAAGATAAGCATCAAAAGCCAATTTAGCATCACGCACCAGCACCTCGGATGTTTTACTCGAAGTGCCCGATTCTGAATCCAACAACCCCAGTAATGCTTCATCGAAAGTTTCCGCGTAACTCAATCTATCTCCATGCATCACAGCAACCAAACGAAGCTCCGGGTAGGCTGCTGTTTCTGCACGCAGGTAAATGGGCTCCACATACAACAGCGTGTCATCAATGGGTATTGCCAGAACATTTCCACGAATAACTTCCGAACCCTGCTGGTTCCACAATGTCAACTGGCCAGAAAGAAATGCGTCCTGATCAATTTTTGTTTCAACCTGCTGCGGCCCGAGTACACGCCGCTCCTTGGGAAACTTGTAAGCGATAAATCGTCCGTAATTTTCACCATCAGACAGCGCTGCAATCCAGCCTATCAGTAACTGACGATTCTTCGGTGTAAAAGGCAGAATAAGGACAAACTCCGCATGATCTGAACCCGGAAGTTCCCACATGACATAGTACGGCTCAACGGGTTTAATATTTCCATAGTGCTTTTCAGTCGCTCGAACCCAGATATCTTCCTGATTGTAAAAAACTTCCGGGTCCGTCATATGATATTTTGCAAATATCAATCCCTGAGTGAGGAGAAAATCAACAGGATATCTCACATGTGCACGTAAATTTGCCGGCATCAGCTTTTTATCCTTGAACAAAACAGGAAATATTTTGCTCCACGCCTTTATTATCGGGTCTGCATCATCAAAAATATAAAAATCGACCGAACCATCATAGGCATCAATCACCGCTTTGACAGAATTTCTAATATAGTTTTTTCCATTAAGCTGGTGAACTGTTCGCTGACCGATACGATTAACACGACCATTCTGAAAGCCAATTTCCTCACCTGATTCAAAACGTTGGCTATATGGATAGTATTCAGAACTCGTGTAGCCATCGACAATCCAATGTAAGCGTCCATCCACGGCGGTTATATACGGATCCTCATCGAAAGTAAGAAAAGGGGCTAACCGCTCTATGCGCTCCCGAATACTACGATGAAACATTATTCTGCTTTCGGTAGTCGGATAACTCGAAAACAAAAATAATGAACCATCGAACTTCCACCCGAACAATAGCTTTCTCCAGAAACTGGAAAGTGCTACGCCGCCTGATCCCTGATAATTGACATAGACATTTGTTTCTCCCTGAGGATAGTCGAACTCAGCTTCACGGGAGTTTACTACGGCGACATCACGCGTCAGTTCTCCGTAATATATTTCAGGCCGCTCCAGTGCAAGTTCCTGCGCATCAGTCTTTGGCGGGATATCACGCACTATCAGATTAGGTAATCCAGTTGCTGTAAAATCGCTCACGGGGGCAAGCGTATAACCATAACCATGGGTATATTTGAAGCGTTGATTGATAAATGTCTTACTCTGTTCAGGGAGATTGGATTTAGACATTTCCCTCGCCGACACCATTACCTGGCGATAACGGTCACCGATAATGTATCTATCAATATCCACATCGTGAAACTCATAGTAGAGACGAATTTCCTGGAACTGTTTATAGACCGCATCCAGCGCCTGCAAATCCCACAAACGGATCTCCGAAAGCAGTTGTTTGTTATCATTTATCAGGCTTTCCCCAAATTTATTACCGGGTGAAAACTGACGTTCCTCCAAATTTTCAAGATGAAAACCGCGGCGCGTAAACTCAATATTATGCGCGATATAGGGCTTTTCAAAGGTGATCTCATTGGGTTTCACAATTAACCATTGCACTAACGCCGGTATGACAAGAGCGGCCATTGTCCAGGCCAGGCCAATAGCGAGCCAAGCACTGATGGTCGCTACCAGATAAGGTGGTCCAATGGGTGCACGTTGTCGCATTAGCCGATTCATGAAACTGCGAAAACGATGAAAGGTAGGCAAAAGCCCCGCCATCAGGAAGATAAATCCCATAATAATCTTGGCGGGCAGCCCGATGTGAACATCGGTCCACCCAGGCCCATTGACCACTCCAAGATCAGAATAAAGTAAATGAAAGACTCCTAACAGTTCTCCATAAGCCAATGTCAACGCCAAAAATGCACTTGCTACAGGAATCGAGATCGGATTAACAGGTTCCTGGGAGTGGACCTCAAGAAGAAAACCCGGGCGACCCGGAGTCTCACGAAAAAGTAGTACCACTGCTAGCACTATTACCGCAATGGCAATAGCCAGCCAATAAATATGATCCAGAAAAGGCAGCACAAAAAGATAAAATCCGGTATTCAACCCGAGCATTGGTTCAACAACAGCTGTCGATTCACCATTAATAAAGAGTAATAACTGCTCCCAGCTCGACAAACTCCATACAAGCCCAGCGAGCACGGCCAATTTGCATCCCAGACGCCTTAGCTGTTTACCAGCAGGGTAAAGTACGAAAAAAGCCAGCATATAAGCAAGGAGCGCACCAACACCTGCAAGCAATACACGGGTGGTAATGATCTTTAAAAACCTGTCTTCAAAGCCCAGAGATTCATACCACAACAACTCTCCCCAGAAATCCATAAAAAGGAAGAAACTGCCTGTTAGTATCGCCAATCCAATGCCAAATTTGACTTTATGTGGACGATGAAAAGTTACGCCCTGACTAACTATCCAGGCACTCAAAAGCAGCAAGGCAATTAAAGTCAATACATACATTTTATATCTCGTGTCTTCTTATAAGACCCGGAAAAGTAAGCTAGGCTGTTGACTAACAATCAAGCTTCGACAGGATGTATTTATGTTGGACAATTTCCCTAAAAGCTGAAATCCGTAGAAGTACCTAGGGCCTATCCAATTTCCACAGGATAGGCCCGGATAGCAAATTAAAGGCTAACGCCTCCGTAGAAGAAGTGCCTCACTTCCGCCAGCTAAATATTTCCGGCCGAAAGGTCAAGCGCAGCCAAATTTGCTTTGGACGCGACACATATCCATTGAGGTCAGCCTGCCCACCCGCAATATTAGTCCCTGTTAAAGCAGAATTCCCCGTCAGAGGCGTTTGAAACGCGCTAACTGATGTCATCTTATTGGTTAAATTCCGTCCAATGAGTTCAAGTAACCATGCACCATCCGCTGCGCCGACGCTCACAGCTGCATCGAATCGCCACACGCTATCACTTGTACCACCATCAGGAACTGCTTCCTGTAAAAGCACAAAGGAATCGAAGAAGGTGGATGAACCCGAAATACGTCCTACCAGGCGGTCAGAGATGGCTCGCTCGTACACCGCAGCAAAGGTGGCAGACAATTCTGGCGCCTTGGGCAAGCTAGAACCCGAGTGATCTTGCAAATCACCCGTTCCGTTTCCGGTCAGGTCAATGTTACAGCCCTGCGCCTGAGTTTGGCCGGTATAACATGCCCCAAAAAACTCGACATACTCATGTTCGACATAGGTAACCGCTGCATCCAACCACAGACCAGGAACCGCCGCAGGTAGAAACTTCACGTCCAGTTCAAAGCCGGAGTTTTCTGACCCGGCCACATTATCAATGGAAGTCACCCGAGTAACCGGATCAAAGTTCGACAGTTGCAGATCCTCGTACTCATAATAGAAGCCAGTCAAGCCTAGCTGCATCTGGCCATCAAGAAGCTCAGCTTTAATACCGCCCTCAAAACCTTCGACGGTTTCCTGGTCGTAATCCTGGTCAGTAGGGTTGGTTGGACTGGCGTTGAACAAACGCGTTCCGTTAAAATGGAAACCACCAGATTTAAACCCCTGCCTGTACGAGCCAAACAACATCCAGTTATCTGCAGGATGCCATGCCAGGGTAAACTCAGGCGACCAGTCGGTAAAGGTCAGTGAATTCTCTTCCAGGTTATCTGTTAGATCAACCGTCTCTCCCCAGCCAAGGCCATTGGGTAGCTCAAGGCTTGCTTCAGCCTTGCGCTTCTCATGCGAATATCTAATCCCGCCAGACAATTCCAATTCAGGCGTAATGTCCCAACGAAGTTCACCAAAGGCAGACCATGCCGTGGAATTGATGCGAAAGGGGTTGGAAGCCCTCTGCAAAAGAACGAAAGGGGCCAAATTGGCAATGGCACTCCGGCTGCGTTGCGTATGTTCATCATCTTGAAAAAAGACACCTAACATACCGTTTACCTGGGATTCAAAATCGGTGTTAATGCGAAATTCCTGGGAGAATGTTCTTTTGGTGATCAGCCCAGCTGAAACCAAATTAGAAATTGGTGCCGCACTGAACTGATCGACATCATCTACGTCCACCTCGTAGTAACCTGTTGTGGAAGTAAGTGCCATACTGTCTGATAAGTCATACTCAACATCTGCACTTAAAAGCAGTTGTTCGACGTCTTTCGCGCCCTGACTCTCATCAAGTGACGGATGCAACGCCCGAATGGCCGGGTCTATCCCGCCCATTGCATACCGAGTACTGGCTTTGCAATCGTCCACACCAGGCACGGCTCCATTGGGGCCAGCGTCCCCATTAGGACAGTAAACACGCTGCCCCTGTCCTATAATAGCCGCCCTTCCATCCTCTTCCTGATACGCAGCTTTGAATCGCACCATCAAGTTATCGCTAGGCTCATACACCAGAGTTCCACGCAAGCCAAGAGCTTGTTCACCCGGTGCCCTGCTGTCCGGCGGCGGGGTCACCCGAGAATCCTGGGGTAACCCTTCACGTGGGACACTATTCTTAAACAAGCCCTTGGAGTCATCATAACGAATTGCTAAACGAGCACCCAGCGTATCGCTCACGGGCCCGGAAATTACGGCTTCTATGCCCACCTCATCACCCTCGAACTCATTGCTTACGCGAAATTTGGTTTCGAACTCCGATGTAGGATCTGCAGATTTCAATGCAATAACACCACCTGAAGCGTTCTTGCCGAAATACAATGCCTGAGGGCCCTTGAGTACATCCACCTGAGCCAGGTCAAACTGACCAAGCTTGACAATACCAGAATAACTGACAGGTATTCCGTCTACATTTATACTGACAGCCTGATCAATAAACGCGCTTGCGC
Source organism: Pseudomonadales bacterium (assembly GCA_019090385.1). Taxonomy (GTDB): domain Bacteria; phylum Pseudomonadota; class Gammaproteobacteria; order Pseudomonadales; family Azotimanducaceae; genus DC-out156. The sequence goes on from JAHRWB010000017.1 coordinate 13,976, forward strand.
TACCGCTGCTCACGCCCCTTAACTGAATACCACCAGAAAACCCGGCACCGTTAGTGTTTGCCGACAAACTTGGAACCAACCCCGCCATCGATAACAAACCCTCGACACCACGCTTGTCCAGCAACTCGCCCGTAAACGATGATATGGCGATAGGCACATCAATTACACGCTCATCACGCCTGCGTGCCTGAACAATAACCTCCTCAATAATAGTGGCCTGCTTCTCTGCTGCCAGAGCGGGCGCAACTTCCACCACGCCCATCAAAAGCAAACCCACCTTCATAACTTTACCTAAACTACCTAAACTTATTTTACAGCCATCAATCTCCATTCCAAGCCCCCTGAACTGATCTTATTGTTGGTTAATCTTAATACTGGTTCATCTAATTAATTATTGATTGATCTGGTTACTGATTGACAAGCCGCGTGTGCGCCCTCGTAAAACAGCTTCCGTAAATGTCTGCCGATGTCCTCTACCTACGTGAAATTTGACAGTAATCTCACAAAGCGATGACTCACAAAATAAATGCTACACGTCCGTGGGGTCGCAACTCTTCCAAGTCGAGTACAGCCCTCTTCATTCGAATGTAAAATCCTTCTGGGCCACCTGTCTCAAGCAAATACTCAGCATGACCTGGAAATATATTCAAGCTCGCAGCCTGGCTACGATATACAACAAAATTAGCTTTGGCTTCTACCGCATTCTCTTTAACAACCTTAGCCTGGACATTGGTGATTGAGCGCCGAATTGTAGAGCGTGGATTCTCTGCCCAGTTGGTGCCGTTCACTATCGACCTGACTCTTTGATGCAGCAGAAAACGATCGTCCTGAATCATTAGTAAATCTTTCCTGGGATCACCATCTGGCTTGTCCGTCGATGGTACCAGATAGGATAACTCCTCCGTCCATAGCGCTAACCACTCTTCAACGCACCAGGTATCCAGTAATTCTGCTTCATGATAAAGAAAGTTCTCAACCGCTAAGCGTAGATTAATATCTGAACCGAGCGACTGTGGCAGCGCATTATCAGCAAGCGGGCGTTTAGAGTTGCTAGCCTTATTCATGAGGCCTCCACTTCCGAGGCAAACATCTTGTAGGGGGCCGATTCTGGAATGGCTTTTTCGCCAGTCATTAATTCATTGTAATGGCGCCAGAACGTTCTCATCTGCAACTCATCGGTGCCCCCTGGAAACTCAGTTTCCATGCCGCGAGAAATATCGTTCCACGGGTCAATCTGGTAAGAAGCAAAGCCTTGTTGACAGCGTGCAAGCGCCTCCACGTCATCAGGGGTTGCCAAACCTGCAGGCCCCCAAAAGGTAAGGAAACCGGTTTTACGTGCCGGCAATAGCGCTTCTGAAATTTCTGGTGGACTGATCTCCCAACCGGTAATTTCAAGGTAATCAGGCTTGGCAGGATAAAATGTTCGAAGTGTGCAACCCATACCTACGCCATCAACGATTATGAAATTAGGAAAGATCAGAAGATTCCGCCCCCCGAGTATACGATCGGTCCATTTTTCACCGTGTTTTTTTATCAATTCCGACCGATACTTCGTGTATTCCTGGCGCTCGTTATCATTTTGAAAGTCTCGTGCGAGATTCCCTGGAATTTTACCGTGAGAGAGATCCGGGCTACCAACTACCGCATGGCCATTCCCCAGGTCCATTCCTCCCCTACCCGGGGCTCCCGCTTGACCGGTAAGAGAACCCCCGCGCTTCTTGAAATCTACACCACTGGCTGCAATCATCTGAACGTAGCGATTATGCGTCGTCAAGGCGTGGTAGCCGTCGATGCTATTTTCCACCAACAATTTCCAATTAGCTTCCATACTATAGTAGTGCGTACCGCTTGATACCTTCATCATTGAAGCCGACTGATCTGCAATAAGATCGAGATAATCCGACGCGCCGGCGAGATACTCCTTAAGGCTCTGCGACTGTTCCTTATCCCAACACAGAAACCAAAAACCACGATAACTATCAACATGTGGCGGCCGTGGAAGGCAGCGGTCCTGTCGCTTCCACCCTTTAGGATAACTTTCTTCTCCTGGCAAGGTAACAAGGTCACCCTCTGTATTGAAAGTCCATCCATGGTAGAAGCAACGCAATTTACGGGCATTGCCCTCTTTACGAGTCTCCAGAATCATGCCCCTATGTGTACAAACATTCACCAGGACATTGATATTGTTGACCGAATTACGCACGAAAACTACCGGCCGACCACCCACTCGACGTGTACGAAAGTCATGAACATTTTCCAACTCTGATTCATGGCCTACATAAAGCCAACATTTATCAAATATTGACTTTCGCTCTGTCTCAAGAATCTTTGGCTCAACCATTGTGGCCCGGTTAACCCAGAATTTTGGTGTTTCTCGGTCATCAATAATCAACGGTAATTCAGACATTCTTATGCTCCCAACGCACCATTAAACCAACAAAACTTGCGTTTCTGTCGTATAACCATACAAAGCAACGCCCCACAAAGTAAAGCTGCATACTGACGAAAGCTGTAAAACTAACCAACATGCCACATTGGGATATGCCCGATTTTGAAACTAACGCTACACAAATGGCGCACCCCAAACCCCGCGATAGACCGGGGCTGGACTACTTATATCTATAGTCATAGCGCTATACACCAGTATGGCAGAATAAGTACAGTGAACTTGCAACAATTGGTGTAGCATTTATTCAGGATGCAAATTAAAATGAATACCAATTACTGGCGACAGTAGATAGTTTCCCACCCAATCCAGGAAGTCAAAAATGACGGATAACACTATAGATTATGGCCCATTAACACAGTTAATCGGTGTGTGGAAGGGAAGCAAAGGTATGGATGTCGCGCCGGAGCCCGATGGCACAGAAAATACCCCATACCATGAAACCATAACCTTCACCGCCAAAGGTGACGTCACCAATGCTGATTCTCAGGTTCTCTGCGTTCTTCACTATCATCAAATCGTTCAACGTAAGTCAGATGATGCCGTATTCCACGACGAAACCGGCTATTGGATGTGGGATGCCAATGCGGGCGTGGTCATGCACTCTCTACTTATTCCTCGCGCAGTAGGGGTACTTGCGGGTGGGCAACATAATGGAAAAAAAGACGCAGATAATAATATCACGCTGGAAGTTTCAGCAAGCGTTGACAGCCCGGACTGGCAAATTATTCAGTCCCCCTTCATGCAAAAGAAAGCCCGGACAACTGAATTTCGACACAAGATAATTGTTGGTAACGGTAAACTTAATTATTCTGAAACAACCATGTTGGATATTTATGGCAAGGTCTTTGAGCATACAGATCAAAATGAACTACTGCGTGAATAACCCAACACAATAAAACGTATACCAAATACCGCTTACAAAGCGACCCCATCTGCATCCAAGAGCACGATTTTATAACCGAGGTCTTTAAGTTCAGGCAAGATGGACTGCTTATCGCCTACTACCAAAATAATCATGTCATCTGCACTCAGGTGTTTGATCGCCAGATTCTTCAGTTGCTGCGTGGTCGTGCTAGCCAGAATGGTATTCTGTTGACTCACAAATTCATCATCCAGACTATATTTTTGAATTTTTGATAAAAATGTCAGTTTCTGATGCGGCGTTTCAAATCGCAGGGCATCACGCTGACCAAATGCTTTTTGCGTAAATTCCAGCTCAGAACTGGTCGGCCCTTTCTTGGAGAAAACGCGAATTTCGCGAATGAACTCAACTATTGAGGCAGCAGTCGCATCGCTGCGAACGCTTGCTGATGCAATGAAGCTCCCATATTGCTTCGCCCCCCTGAAGCCAGTGCGAGCACCATAAGTATAACCTTTTTCTTCACGCAGATTAAGGTTGATTCGGCTATTGAATGCACCACCCAATGGGAAATTCATTAACTCAAGCAAATAATATTCACCCGTTGCATCAAAGCTAATCGAGCGCTTGCCAATCCGTATTTCTGACTGAGGTGCACTGGGTTTATCCACCAGATATAAAGTTAGCCCATCCAGGGGAGGAAATTGCTTAAGGTGATTTTTACTTACCGCCAGGCCCTGCCAAGGCCCGAACACTCTTAATTTTTCTAGCAGTGCATTCTTTTCCAGGTCACTGACAGCCACGATACCTGCAATTCTAGGGGAGTAGTACTCTTCATAGAATGCCTTAACGTCCTGCACAGTCAAAGCCTGAATGCTCTCAGCTGTACCAAGGATATTATGCGCAAAGGCATTATTCTGGCCATACAGCAGCCCCTGAAACACATCATTGGCAGTTACGCTTGCACGCTTTTTTCTTTGCTCGATGGCCTGCAACATTTGCATCTGAACGCGTTCAAAATCTAGCAGACCAAATTTTGGTGAGAGCAATTTCTCGGCTGCTATAGCCAGCGTTGCTTCCAGGTTTTCTGTCAAACTGCGGATGGAAAGCGTGGTAGCATCATTGTCTGCACTGAAAGTTATATGCGAGCCCAGTTTCTGCAAACGATTACTCAATTGTTCATTGCCAGACAGGTTCGTAGCTTCATTCATCAGTGTAGCGGTAAGGTGGGCCAAGCCCAGTTTATCCAGACTCTCCTCACGCTGCCCCGCAAAAATACGCAGATTTATGGTAGTGGTTGGTACCTCTGTATTTATCGCAGCAAGCACCGGCACAGCATTCGCCAAATTGCCGCGCCATAATTCAGGCATGGACAGACCTGGATTTGCGCCACTTTTTGGCGTACGACTACGGTCAAAATCATCCTGAATTTGCGATATGTTGAAGTTGGCCGTGTCCGGCTGCAACATTTTCGGTTTAAAACGCTCGTCACGGCTCCAACTGTCAGCTCTAGCCACAAGCTCAGGCTGACCCGATGGAAATACACTCATGATAACTGCAGCTTTATCCTTAATATATTGCTTGTATACTCGTATAACATCAGCTTTGCTGACACGCTCATAGCGAGCAATATCCTCTGCTATTCTATTTGGGTTACCAGTGTACGTTTCATTTTCAGCCAGCTGAGACACTTTTCCTCTAACACTCTCTAAACCATAAACCATGCCTGACACGATATTCATTTTCACACGAAGCAAATCGTCGTCAGTCACGCCACGCTTTTCGACCTCATCAACTGTTTTGTGAATAATTGCTTCGAGGTCCGTGAGAGTCTTGCCCGATTGGGGGTTCTGAAATGCGTAAAAAGTAAAACTACAGGATAATTCCAGACATGGATGCCCGGCACTAGCCTGAACCGCGTCCCCTTCCTTAACCAGGTTCTTATATAATAAGGAAGTTTTACCCTGTCCTAAAATAGACATCAATACGTCAAGCGCGGCTTCATCCGCATGACGGAGATAAACGGTTGGATACGCCATGTAAAGCAGGGGCACAGCAACGTTGTCTTCATATGATATATAACGATTGGCAACCAGCGTAACCGGAGACTTTTCCGGCATCGCCACCTCAGGACCACGCAAAATAGGGCCAAAATACTTCTTCACCCATACCAGTGCCTGGTCACGATCAAAATCTCCACCAATGGTAAGCGTTGCATTATTGGGCCCGTACCAACGAAGAAAAAAGCGCTTTAAATCGTTTACATCAACACGATCCAGGTCCTGTATATAGCCAATTACCGGCCAGGAATAAGGGTGCCCTTCTGGATATAGCGCTTCATTTACGCGCTCATTCAAACGGCCATAGGGCCTATTATCTACATTCTGGCCACGCTCATTTTTTACTGTCTCACGCTGTACCTCAAACTTCTCCTGGGTAACCGTATCTAGTAAGAACCCCATGCGATCTGCTTCCAGCCAAAGAAGTTTTTCTAACTGGTTAGCCGGCGCAGTTTCGAAATAATTGGTACGATCCATATTTGTCGTGCCGTTTAATATTCCCCCTGCTTCTGTAATGATTTTGAAATGCGCTTCGTCCGCTACATTTTCTGAGCCCTGAAACATCATATGCTCGAAAAAATGAGCAAACCCTGACTTGCCCCGTTCCTCTCTGCCAGAGCCAACATGGTAAGTAACATCAACGTGTACCAGCGGATCAGAACGATCTTCGTGTAGTATCAAAACCAGCCCATTCGCTAGTTGGTACTTGCGGTAGGGGATGACAATATCACGACCGTCAGCAGGCATGGGATCCACAGTCTCCAGCAAGGTAATGCCTTCTACAGTGCTTGGTATGGCACGAGCATTGTCATTCGCGCTTTCTGTTTGACACCCGGACACGATAAAAATAAATGCAGTGACAAACACTTTCATGGCAACCACTGTAAATGAAGACAATTTCATGCTTACTCCTTTGGGTAACGATAGCTATATTTCCCAGTTCAGCATTGACCAGTTCAGTACTAAAACGATCCACCAATTTAACTCTGGAACGGAAGAGTATATGATATTGACAAGCAATCCTAACACGCTGGTTGGCACCCCTTAAAGCCTTGCAGCTACCACTTCGAACTTTGCTTTAACCACTTAAATTTAAGTTTAACATTTACGAAGAGCCGTATGATGAGCATCGAAATACTAGAGGCCGACTACGCAAATGAAGTTCATGCTCGCGATATCATTTTGCTTATGAATGAATACGCACTTGATCCAATGGGTGGAGGTAAAGCCCTTTCAAACTACGTGAAGAATAACCTCGTTACTGAACTACAAAAACAGCCCAATGCATGGAGCCTTATTTGCTATGTCGACACCAAGGCTGCCGGTTTAATCAATTGCTTTGATGGTTTCTCAACTTTTAAGTGTAGCCCACTGGTTAATATACATGACTTAACCGTACACAGCGATTTCCGAGGTATAAAACTCAGTCAACGCATGCTGGTGGCAGTGGAAGAAATTGCCAAAGCCAGAGGCAGTTGCAAATTGACGCTTGAGGTACTCGAGGGAAACACCATTGCAAAAAATGCCTACTTAAAATACGGGTTTTCACCTTATCAACTCAACCCTGAATATGGGCATGCAGTATTTTGGGAAAAATCACTTTAGCATTGAGTAAAGTACAAGGAAAAATGACTGTTACCAAAATATTCGATGTTTTTGCGTAAGGTAGCAATAGCCTCCATCTATATAAAACCATGTTAATCATTACCCAAACAGCCTCCATACCACTCAACGAAATCGAGCTTACCGCAATACGGGCCCAGGGAGCGGGTGGACAAAACGTTAACAAAGTCTCCTCAGCAATTCACCTTCGCTTTGATATACATGCCTCTTCACTGACCTACGCTCAAAAACAAAGATTATTAAAATTGAACGACAAACGGATTACCAAGGAAGGTATTATTGTCATCAAAGCACAACAATATAGAACCCAGGATAAAAATCGTCAGGATGCACTCTTCCGTTTAAAGGCATTGCTGAAAGGCATCACGACTGCAGTTAAAGTCAGACGACCTACCAAACCCAGCAAAGCGGCGAAAAACCGACGTATGGATAAAAAAACCAAACGAGGCCAAACAAAAGCACTGCGCAGCAAGACACACCTATGACAAATAAATTGATATCCCCGGGTTAGCCTTTGAAGCTGATAAATCCAAGCATCAATCTACCCTCCGAGTCCTCAAATACAGGAGCCTGCATGTCCGATAGCAAAATAGCGACACGTAATCTACTTGATCTTACCGGAAAAACGGCCATCGTTACTGGCGCCTCCCAGGGCATTGGTGCGGCCATCGCCTTGCGCCTGGGCGAGGCCGGCGCGAATATCGTAATACATTATAAAAGCAATAAGGCTGATGCAGAAACCATTTGCTCGGACATAACTAAGGGCGGCAGCAAGGCCATTGTTTACTCCGCTGAGCTGAGTAATCAATCGGGTGTCCAAGGCCTGGTTGACGCGGCATATTCTCATTTTGGACAATTGGATATCCTAATTAACAACGCCGGTATATTTCCTGTCAAAGCGCTCCTGGAAATTTCCCACGAGGAGTGGAAAGCTATGTACGCTGCCAACACAGAATCCACATTTCTATGTACCAAACTGGCTGCTACACGCATGCAACAGAATGCCAAACCCAGTGAGTGTGTTATTATCAACATTGCCTCTACTTCTGCGACCAGCCCTGCAGAGGCACATAGCCACTATAATAGCAGCAAATCCGCTGTACTTATGTTTACGCGTTCCGCGGCAAAGGAGTTGGGTTCTTTCGGGATTCGCGTCAATGCAGTTTCACCTGGCTTAACCAACAGAGATGGATTAGAAGAATCCTGGCCCGAGGGTGTACGCAGCTGGACCCAACAAGCGCCCCTTGGAAAGCTTGTTGAGCCAAGTGACATAGCCGATGCTTGTTTATTTCTTGCTTCGCCAAGCGCTCGCTCCATTACCGGGCACAATCTGATTGTCGATGGTGGAATGATGTCTGCGAACTTATACTGATAGCCACCACATTGATTGAGGACCCGGTTTAATTGCTATGTATAATTTTAGAAATTCGATACCCGATCTAGGAATTAAGTAGATGATATCCATTCTGTTGGTCAATGGCCTATTAATAACACTGGTTATTATCATTCACGACGAATTTCTTTTCCGGCTAACCCGCCTAATGCCATATCTTAATATTCGCAGAAGGTCACGGTTGATGCTGGGTGTTTTTGGCGGTCTCACCGCACATGCCGTCGAGGTTTGGGTATTTGCATTTGCCTATTACATTATGCACGCAGAAAAAAACTGGGGGCACCTGGAAGGCAACTACGATGGCACTTTGCTCGGCAGTTTTTACTATTCATTAACTACATTCACTACACTGGGCTTTGGCGACATCGTGCCACATGGCGACATGCGTTATACAACGGGTATGGAGTCATTGACCGGCCTGGTTTTGATTACCTGGACCGCCTCCTTTTTATTCATCGAAATGCAAAAATACTGGGCCATTGATGAAGTAAATCGAGATGAAGTAAAACAAATAGACGCAAAAAATTCGGATAGTGAAAAAGACTAGCACAATAAGTGTTCCCGGCAGTTTCACTTTGCTCCGATTTATTCTTGTTTCTTTGCGGTTTCTATTCTGTCCTGCCATCTGCGGGTTTCACCAGCCATTTGAGCGCGACAGCGATTCCCAGCAGTATAAGAAAAATAGGTCCCCGCCAAACAGGCCAAAAACAATAAAACTACTTGCAAGCCAGCCCCAGACACGCTTTCGCGAAACAATAAATCATTCCCGAGTTTAAACAACACACCAAGCGAGCAAATACTCAGTATCGCTGCAACCACAAAATAGCGGTCTCGGGAAACTCGCAACCGGGATTGAATTCTTAGCATTCTGGAAATACTGGAATTATGCATACATTTCCAAGCCTTGTTTGATTTCCGATACGGTAAACCGATAAGCTAGCGAATCGCAATACTTTTTCACTGGCCAGTCCATATACACATCGCAACCTGAACTGGTCCCCAGGAGTTATTTTTAATATGTCAGATAATCAAGAAACCATTGCCATTTTGGGTGGCACAGGCGACCTCGGCACTGGCCTGGCCATTCGCTGGGCAAAAGCCGGTCATAAGATTGTAATAGGATCGCGCACGCTGGACAAAGCCCAGAACGCTGTTACCGAACTACAAAAAATCAGCCCTGACACCCAGGCACAAGCTATGATCAACCAGGATGCGGCGCACGCAGGCAATATCGTAGTGCTTACTGTCCCGTTTGCGCATCAACTCAGTACCCTGGAAAGCGTAAAAACCGCACTTAATGGAAAAATCCTGATTGATGTTACCGTACCGCTTGTACCACCAGCCGTTGGCAAAGTTCAGCTGCCGGAAGGTGGTAGCGCAGGTAAACGGGCCCAGGACTTGCTGGGAGAAGAGGTAATGGTCGTTACAGCTTTCCAAAATATTGCTGCTCACTTACTTCAGCAAGATGTAAAAATTGAGTGTGATGTACTGGTTGCAGGCAATAAAAAAATTGCCCGGGATAAAGTGATAGAGCTCGCCGGACAAGCCGGCATGGCTGGGTGGCACGCAGGCCCCATCGAAAACTCTGCTGCTGCAGAAGCACTCACTTCCATATTGATCCAGATAAATCGACGTCATAACATCTCGCATTCAGGCATAAAAATCATAGGTCAGTCCGATGACTGAACAGCTCAACATCTGCCCAAGACCCAGCCCCCGCGGGCGAATAAGCGCCTGCGAACAAGCCATCTCTAATACCAGCTTAGGCACGTAATATGACCCAGCCGACTCTTACAATAATGCCGGTTCCCAATCTGCCCATGGTTTCTGAAGGGGATGATCTGGCGGCACTGTTTATCCAGGCCCTGGAACAGGCTCATATAGAATTACAAGCTGGAGATATTCTGGTTGTCGCCCAAAAAATTGTCTCCAAAAGTGAAGGTCGCTGCGTCGATCTTGCAGAGGTAAGTGCTTCGCCAAAAGCCATTGAGCTGGCCAAAGAAGTAGAGAAAGACCCAAGAATTGTCGAACTCATACTCTCGGAATCTGAAGTCCTTATGCGCAAAAAACCCGGGATTTTGATTATGCGTCATAAACTGGGTCTGGTCGGTGCCCACGCCGGTATAGATCAATCCAATATCGATCATGGCCAGGGAGAATGCGCTCTATTACTACCACTAGACCCTGATAAATCAGCACAAAACCTGAAAGATACATTGGAAACCCTCACTGGTCTAAACTCGTCATCGGGCCTTGGCGTTATTATTTCCGACAGCATGAATCGCCCGTGGCGCCTGGGCACCGTGGGCTGCGCCATTGGCAGTGCAGGCGTTAGCGTATTGGACGACCAGCGTGGCGGCAAAGATATTTACCAGCGTGAACTCATTGTTACACTTATCAATCGTGCCGATGCCATCGCCACTGCTGCAACGCTGATAATGGGAGAAACAACAGAAAAAGTGCCTCTTGTTATAATTCGTGGCTTTGAGCTTGAGCAGAGTACAAGCACTGCACAAGACATAATAAGACCGTTAGAAGAGGACTTGTTTTTGTAGCCAATACACCTGGCTGCTCAATAGACAAATATGACTAAAAAGTATCTTGCTATCACTGGAGGTGTCGGGGGAGCCAAACTTGCATTGGGCTTGAGCAAACTTCTCACTCCTCAACAACTGGATTTTGCGGTTAATACCGCAGACGATTTTGTACACCTTGGCATGAATATCAGCCCTGATATTGATACTTTGATGTACACACTTTCAGGTGAAAGCAATGCCGAGCAAGGCTGGGGACGCAGAAATGAAACCTGGCAATTTATGGATGCGCTCAAACAACTTGGAGAAGATAGCTGGTTTAATCTGGGTGACAAAGACCTATCCATTCATATCACTCGCACACAAAAACTTAAAGCAGGGCAAAACCTCACAGATATCACGCAAAACCTGTACCGTCAGTTTGCGGTTAATTTTCCTGTATGGCCCATGACTAACGATTCAGTCAGTACATTTGTAGAAACCGAAAATGGTGACCTTCCCTTTCAAGACTATTTCGTAAAACAACAATGTGCACCCAGAGTGAGCGGTTTTAAATTTAAAGGCATAAAATCGGCTAAGCTAAATCCAGGTATCCGCAAACTGCTACTAGACCCGGATCTGACGGGTGTGGTGCTGTGTCCGTCAAATCCTTATGTCAGTGTAGACCCCATGCTGGCCTTGCCCGAGATGCGGACTCTACTAAAAACTTGCGCCGCCCCGGTAGTCGCTATAACGCCAATCATTTCGGGTCAGGCTATAAAAGGCCCTACCGCAAAAATGATGCAAGAATTAGCCATGCCCAGCACCGCACACACCGTGGCTCGGCATTATTCAGATTTTCTGGATGGCTTTGTACTCGATTCCGGGGATATCAAGCTGTCCAGTACCATTGAGGAACTCAATATCAGTACTGTTACCGCTCAAACACTCATGGTAACGTTACAAGATCGCATTCAGCTGGCAAAAGCCACCTTGGATTTCATTCATAAACTACGTCGCTCCTAGTATGTAAGGATCATTATGTACGGACTGCGTGGGACTTTACGCTTTTAGCGTGATGATAACCCTTAGGGGGATATAACTGTGTGGGCGCTGGTACCATTAAAAATTCTGGATCAGGTTAAAAGCAGGCTCGCACCGGTTCTCACAGCTGAAGAGAGACGTGGCCTGGTCTTGGCTATGCTAAAAGATGTTCTTCAGGTCCTTTGCCAATCCCAAGAGCTCAGCGGCGTATTACTCGTATCCCGTGAGCCCCACATTAAATCCCTGCTACCCGACCATGCCACACTCAACTTTTGGCAAGAACCCGTTGGTTGCGATTTATCACAAACTATAACCGCCGCCTCGAACTACCTCGCTACTACCTTTCAGGCGACGGGTGTCATGATTGTTCCTGCGGACGTACCCTTAATCAGCCGAGCCGATATCCAGCAACTATTAAGGCGACATAACAAAGTTTCCCTGGTAGCGGATCATCAATCTCGGGGTACAAACTGTCTGATATGCAGCCCACCCAATAATATGCCAGTCCTTTATGATGGGCAAAGCTTTAAACCCCACCTGAAAACGGCCCGAAACCTGGGCCTGCATCCGCTGATTGCAAAAGCCGACTCTCTTAGCCTGGACATAGATACACCCGAGGACCTCGTACATCTTATTTATCGTGTTGATAAATCTCATACACGCCAATTTATAAACAATGCAGGCATCGCATCTCGCGTGTTGGCCCATCAAAATAAAACTCTGACAGGATAATCCAACAGTAATTATGTTGACACAGACACTTTCATTAGACCGATACCTGGCCGGTTCACTGCCCACTGAAGCAGAAGCACTCGCGCTGGCAAATAATCACGATACCGCTGCACTCACCGAAATTGCAGCCCGGTTACGAGATAATGGACATCACAATGTCATCACCTATTCAAAGAAGGTGTTTATCCCTCTCACTTATTTATGCCGGGATGTTTGCCACTACTGTACTTTTGCTCAAACACCCAAGCACATCGAATCGCCATTTATGCCCCCGGAACAGGTGCTCGCATCAGCCCGTGAAGCTGCTACGCTGGGTTGCAAAGAAGCACTTTTCACACTGGGTGAAAAACCTGAACTACGTTACAAAGCCGCGCGCCAGGCCCTGGCTGAAATGGGCTATTCCAGCACACTGGAATATCTGTTCGATATTGCCGGACAAGTGTTCAGGGAAACCGGCCTGTTACCCCATTTAAACCCGGGTAATATGGACCAAGCCGAAATTACGCAGTTAAAAAAGGTTTCCCCCTCGATGGGTATCATGCTGGAATCTGCAGCAACCCGACTCACCGAAAAAGGCATGCCGCATTATGGCTCTCCCGACAAAGTTCCTGCCACACGCCTGGAGACAATTGCATTGGCAGGCAAAAATCAGGTGCCGTTTACGACCGGCATTCTCATTGGCATAGGTGAAACCCGGCGCGAACGTATTGAGTCACTTCTGGCTCTGCGCAAGCTGCATACGGAATATGGCCACATTCAGGAAATTATCGTGCAGAATTTTCGTGCCAAACCGGGTACCAAAATGTCACAGGCACCTGAACCAGATTTGGATGAACTGCTATGGAGCATAGCTGTTGCTCGCATTATTTTTGGTGCCAACATGAGCATTCAGGCACCGCCAAACCTCAGCCCAGGCGTATTGCCCCAACTTATTCAAGCCGGCATTAACGACTGGGGCGGGGTATCACCGGTAACGCCTGATTTTGTTAACCCAGAAGCACCCTGGCCTCACCTGGATGAACTGGCGAGGGAGACCTCTGCTTCAGGAAAACTATTGCAAGAACGGCTCACTATTTATCCCGACTATATAAAAACAGAAGGCTGGCTCGACAAAGACTTGCAGACCCAGGTAATGCACCTCAGTGACGCTTCCGGGTATCCGCGAATCGACAACTGGTCTCCTGGAGAAGACGATTCTCTACCTCGGCGAGAACTAGACCTGATTCAAAAGAAACCCGCGCATATATCCGTGGATATAGCACAAATTCTATCGCGCGTAACAGACCACAATATGCTGCTCAATGAACAGGAAATAGTACGCTTGTTTAACGCACGGGGAGATGACTTCAGCGCAGTGACACAAGCCGCCAACGAGATTAGAAAGTCGGTAAACGGCGATACTGTTACCTTTGTGGTCAATCGGAATATTAACTATACCAATGTCTGTTACTTCAAATGTCAATTTTGCGCTTTCTCCAAAGGCAAACTATCGGAAAACCTGCGCGGCCGTCCTTACGATCTAAGCGCGGATGAAATTGCCCGACGAGTAAAAGAAGCCTGGGCACGTGGCGGCACTGAAGTTTGTATGCAAGGTGGTATTCATCCTGAGTACACCGGTTCGACCTACCTTGACATACTAAAAACGGTGAAACAGGCAGAACCTGAAATGCACGTTCATGCATTCTCGCCCTTGGAAGTATGGCAAGGCGCAGCTACATCCAATATGTCATTGGAAAGGTATCTTAGCGAACTAAAAAGTGCCGGCCTGAATACCCTTCCCGGCACCGCCGCCGAGATTCTGGACGATGAGATTCGAGACATCATCTGTCCAGATAAAATCAATACAGAGCAGTGGCTAGAGGTGATGGAAACAGCCCACAAAGTAGGCTTTAAAACCACCGCCACTATTATGTATGGCCATGTTGAATCACCCCAAAACTGGGCCAGACACCTGATACAAATCCGCGACCTGCAAATAAAAACCGGCGGTTTTACCGAATTTGTACCGCTGCCCTTTGTACATATGGAAGCACCCATGTATCTGAGAGGCAAAGCACGCAAAGGACCGACCTTTAGAGAGTCAATACTGATGCATTCTGTTGCACGCCTGGTTCTCCATCCCCACATCTCAAACATCCAGGCTTCCTGGGTAAAACTTGGCTACGAAGGGGTTATCGCCTGCCTCAGTGCAGGATGCAATGATCTGGGTGGCACTCTCATGAACGAAAGTATCACCCGAGCAGCCGGGGCTGAACACGGGCAAGAAACCTCTCCCCAGGCAATGATCCAATTGATTGAATCAGCGAACCGAATTGCCAGGCAACGCAGCACTGATTATGGTGAAGTAAGCCAGCCAATGAAAGAAGTTGCGCTTGCCGCCGGCGCATTAAGTGAAGCAATAAATACGCCTACAAAAAAATATGAGCGAAAGCGCAAAGGACCCTTGCTGCGTAACGCACCCCAGAATTTAATTCCTGTCAAATACGACAACCGCGGTTCATAAACACAGTCAGCAGTACTTATTCCCCTGCCACGACCAAGGTTTCGTTACCAACTTCAGGGAGCTTTTTCACTGAGAGTATCAAAGGCAGGATCAGCACCGCAAAAATCAGCAAACTGCCAAAGGCAAGCATCCACAAGGTACTTTGCAACCCCCATGCATCCATTGAATAACCTACAATTGGACCGGTGATTACAAAACTGCCCCGAAAGCCAAAACTTGCCAACGAATTTGCGGTAGCTCGATACTTACTTTCAACTCTTCGATTAAGCGCCTCACGCAATACAACCAAACCAAAACCACGACTGACAAAAAACAGGATAGCTGCAACAAATCCACCTAAAACAGAAAATCCAGCCAGGCCAATATACCCCAACACCGGTAATACACCGATCAGTACCAATAGCGCTTCAGCACCCAAGCGATCTTCAACCGCATGAGCGTAGCGCCCGGCAATAGCAGCAATCAACATCAGAAGCCCCCACAGATAACCAAAATTCTGTACCGGCACGCCCTGATCCAGCCACAGTCGCTGCAGTATCCACACCGCATAAAAAGTGGTTAAACTCCATATACACAAAGACAAAAATACCTGCCTCAGTAAGGCATCACCCAATAACAAACGCCTCAGGATAACGCCGAAATTTTGAACATGTCCCGACGCAACCAGCCTTTCAACCGGAGGCTCTACCAATGTGAGTGAGATCAGAAAGGGCATCCAACCCACAGTAACCTGTACATATATTGCTGCATCAAAAGACCAGAATAACAATATTATGCTGCACACGATTGAAGCCACAGCTTCCGATGCGGTATGCACAGTATAGAGTCTGCCCACAACTTTTCTTTGTCTGCGAGCACTTCTCCCCAGAGCAATTTCGCTATCATACAACAAGGCCAAATCAGAACCTGAAACGAGGCTAACGCCAATACCAAGCCCAATCTCGAATAGCATCAGGGAAGTAAAAGAATCGGCAACCAGCAACAGGCTATGCCCCACTCCCAAAAACAATGCCCCAACAACCAGAGTCCGTTTTCGCCCCAGCACGTCCGCCAAGTACCCGGAGGGGATTTCCATTACCAGAATCACCGCAGCAAAAACAGCCTGAAGTAGAAACACGTCCTGGATATCTAATCCACGAGTCTCAAAGAAAGGCACAAGAATAGGCATAATAACGAGAAATACACCACAGAAACCCAACAATAGTGTCTTACTCACGTTACCCTTCAGGCGGGTCCGCTCTGCCTCAGAGATTATTCTTGTTTGCATTTTATCCACCAATAACTATCACCCGACATCCAGTCAGGATTATTTAAAACCATTCCCCTAAAACGAAAAAACCCCGAAGGTAAATGACACTTCAGGGTTTTTGGAAACTTAGATTTAGATCCTTTTTTAACCGCTGAAGTCAATCTCCTTTGAACCCGATACAAAAATAAAATGACACATTTTCCATAGCCAATGCGCGCATTGCTGCGTATCCAGAACTTTGAGTATAGTAGAAATATGAAAAATCATGATTCTTGCGGCGTCTAAATTTTGAGCGGCATAATATACTTGATAATAAGCGTTGGCGTCAAGTATATGATTGAAAATAAAAGGAATTAAAGGTGATCTAAATGCCAATTAGATAGGCCAAAATTAATTGGCCATTGCTGCATCCTACTTGCGCCGCCCCTTAATAAGGTCACGTAGTCGATCCAAAAGTGTGTCATATTTCAAATCACTGAATTCACCGGCATCGAAAAACATACCTTCACAATTCGGGCAGGATTCATACCAGATGTGCGTCTGTTTTTTATCTGCAACCTTATCCATGGTAATGTGACATTCAGGGCATTGAACATCCTCGACTTTATCGTACTTTTTACCGACACTGGGGTCGCCTCTGTCCAATGCTTCCGACATCCATTCTTTCTTCATCTCGAGCAAAACATCAGGCTTGCACCACAATCCAAAACAATTGGTACAGCGTTGAATTGAAATTTTGCGTCCGTAGTTCCTAGTCTCCATCGCAGAACTACACTTAGGACACTCCATATTATTCCCCTTAAATCAGCCTTATGGCAAATCTGTCTTATGAAGCTCCAGTTTCGCTAAACGACACAAAATGTCAATCTTCAGCAACGACTAAACTGCAGTCGCATGTTTAAGCACTGCCAAATATCCTTGTTTCAGCTCCATTTCAGCTCCAAGGCCCTTTCCAACCAGCTTCTCGTGCATTCGCTTAAGCGAATAGCAGGGACAGGATACCTGCAAATGATGCTCCAGATGATAATTGACAAAATACGGTGCCAAAAACACACGCTCAAGCCAGTTTACAGACGTTGTACGGGTATTTCGCAAGCGATCTGCATTGTCCGGAACGGCGCCATGCTCGCCAATGTTACGTACTCTGGTTATCAATTGGTACCAGGTCAAGACCGGCAGGACCCAAAGCACAAAATACAGATACCAATGACCAGTGAGCGCAAAACCTGTAAAAAAGACCAGATTAATGACCAGGTTCGGCCCAAAACGATTCCATAGCCGAAGCAAGAGAACAAGCCTGGATTCTGGACCCTTTGCTGAATCCGGTAGACGCCCAGCCACCCTTAAAAACAATTCCTTGCGCTGCTTGTAACCCGTTTGCCCGGACAAATCGCGCCATAGCTTTCGACGCAGACTGGATTTGCTGATAGGAAAAGGTGCAGACAAATGAAGATCTGGATCTTTTTCCTGCTGAGTAAAACGATGATGCTCTAAGTGGTATTTTCTATAAGGCACGACTGATGCCCCAAATGTGGGTCTGTTGAGTAGCCATTCACAGACCCAATCGTTCACTTTTTTGTTTTTATACAGCAGAAAATGCGCGCCATCATGATTCAAAATATCCAGACCGAGCTGACGCGTGCCTATCAGCAAAATGCCCAACCCTACGGTGATGGGATTGGTCCACACGCTGCATATTACCCAAACGGTAAAAATACTTGCCCAGCAATGCAATATCATCAAGCTGGAACGCCATTCAGACAATACCCGGAAATGTAAAATTTCCTCGCGCGTCAAGTAATCAGTCGGCCGTCTTCTTTGCTCCATTCCGCCATATTCTACGCAATCTATTTATAACGCAAGCCAATAAACTACGCACCAAACTACGCACCAGCAAGCCGGATCACACGCTGCTAACCTGGGGGATTAATCATGCGTCCAACACGACAAAAGCACTCTGAAAAATGAATAATTCCCTTATTTAAAGGCCAAATCCGCTATACTCTTCTTCCCGCCCTGAATGAAAAGCAGTTAATACATGAGCAATGAGACCTCAAAGCTAGTCTATCCTTACCAAGAACATCCCCCTCAAGGCAAAACTACAGAAATCGAAGATGGTGTTTTGTGGCTTACGATGCCCATGGAAGGCTCGCTGAGCCATATCAATCTCTATCTGCTTAAAGATCTTGATGGTGGTTGGTATGTCATTGACACAGGCTGGAATGACGAAATAACCATGGACCTGTGGAACCAGATTTTTGATAATACTATGGGTGGTAAACCTGTAAAAGGCGTAATCTGCACGCATATGCATCCTGACCACACCGGTAGCGCACTGGCAATTACCAATAAATTTCGCTGCCCCTTATACATGACCCAAGCCGAATATTACCAGGCCCGAGGTTTTTCCGGACCCAGTATGGATGTTGGCGACAATTGGCGATTTCACGAATTTTACTATCGCGCCGGCATGTCTGAGGACGCCTTGGATCAAATGCAAAAAATGTGGGCTGCTCAGCGCAAAGCCGGATTTAGCATGCCTGAAATGCCACCCGGTTATATGCGCCTGCGGGACGGTGACACTTTACGGATTGGTAAATCTGCCTGGCAGGTTATTACCGGATCCGGCCATTCTCCAGAACATGCATGCTTATATAACCCGACGCTGGGCATCATGATTTCCGGAGACCAGATTCTGCCTATCATAACCTCAAATGTCAGTATTCATCCCAGTGAGCCTGAGGCTAATCCCATGCACAATTGGATGTTGTCCCACGATAAGTTTATGATTACACCAGCTGATACCTTAATTTTACCCGCCCACAATCTACCTTTTTACGGTGTGCGAGATCGTTTGCGTGATCTGGTTAACCATCATGAAGACCGAATGTTAGCCATAGAGGAACATTGTGTGGATCCTTGCGTATCTACGGATTTGTTACCCGTCCTATTTCAGCGTGAACTTGATTCAAGACAGACAATGATGGCCTTGGGTGAAGCCATTGCACACGTACACTTGCTAATGGCCCGCAACAGAATTCGACGCGATCTTAAACAGGATGGCCGGTATTACTACAGCTCTATTGATCCAGATCTTCAGCGGCGCTCACATGCCGATAATCATGATGCTCCGGACGACAAACCCCTGATGGTTTGATCTCTTGTTAACCTGCTAACCAAAGTATTAGAGGATGGTTATTTAATTTGGGACAGAAAACCCGGCATTGGAAACATAATGCATCCATCAGCATGTACCGATCTATGCGCTGGGCGCAAAGACACATACCACCCGGCATCCGCACGATTTTAGGCGTACTCCTAATGATCGGAGGTTTGCTTGGTTTTTTACCCATACTCGGCTTCTGGATGATTCCTCTGGGCGTAGCAATTTTGTCCCTGGATTACCCACCATTGAAAAACCGCATAGAAAGAAAGCTCAAGGCTGTAGCACGCATTCACCGTGCCAAACGAAACAAACCCAAATCAGATAGAATTTAACAAAGGGTACAGCAAAAGCTAAAGGGCTATACTCAAAAAACGGGCACGATGCCCCGTTACTATGTTGACATAACGCTGGCCAGCGGCCACATAATAGCGGGTATATGGGCCAACATTGTATGCTTGGAGTGCACACTGATCATCCCCGCACCTGTCACGATAATAGGACAGAATTTGCGCGCCGCAATAAATATTCTCCGCGGGATCAGTAAGATCAGATGTACCGCAAAACCCACCCCAATAGTCTGGTCGAACCTGTGCAGGCCCTATTGCACCAACACCAGATATCGCATACTTTCGAAAAGAACTTTCAGTAAATACCAGACTGGCAATTAGATCAGTAGGCAATTTATGACGCACTGAAGCCTCGAGAATCCAGTCAGAAAACTCTATAGAGACCTTACTGGCCACACCAAAAGCTTCGCTCACACGATCTGCCAGTGCAACCACTTCAGATTCGCGTACATGCAGGGCAGTATTGTTTGCCGGTATAGCAAATGCAACGCGCACAATACCGCCATCACCGGACAGAGTGCCTACGGTAATCGCCGCAATAATAGATACACAAAGGGCTACACCCAGCACAATTGCCTGCACTCTCACGATAAATGGCGTTTTAGACAACACGATGCCCCATGCGGTGGCAAACACCCCACTATGAGTAGCATCACATTGCAAATTTCTATCCACACCAATCCCTCACACAAGCCAGAGAGCGCATCGACAAACTTCAGTGCACTATATTCCAGGCAATTTTTTATTTTATATGCGCCCGGTCTTACCTTCCTGCACTTATCTTATATGCGCTACGCCACATATTGCACCTAATACTAATCGCATTTTCACATTTAGCTGTAGGTGGATTGTATGCAAAGGGGTTAGGTTAGTGACCACTCACAATCTACACCCCGACTCTCTGCCCATATGAAAATTACAATTACTTTACAAATTATATTAAATTTGTTTTAAGTCCATAATCTTCTAAGAAGGAGCCCAGGCAATGAGCAACCAGTCGTAATCTACACCCGGATTCCGCTACAATTTGCGCTTTCGCAGTTTCCACACAACATTGAGATAAATTCATGCCTCCAAAAAAAAACGCTGTGGCACCCAACAAAACCGCTGTGGCACCAAATAAAACCGCTGTGGCACCAAATAAAACCGCTGTGGCGCCCGGCACGGGCACTGCGCTGCTGCAAAACCCGTTGACGAACAAAGGCACGGCCTTTACTAGCGAGGAGCGGCGCAAGCTGGGTATACAGGGCCTGTTACCAGCAGCATTCAACACTATTCAACAACAAGCGACGCGATTTTATTCGCAACTGTCCAGGCTAAATGATCCCTTTTCCGTTTACGTAGAACTCGCCACACTGCAAGATCGAAACGAATATCTTTATTACTATTTGCTTGGCCAGCATCTCGAAGAGTTTATGCCCATTGTCTACACTCCGACTGTGGGCACCGCTACACAAAACTTCAGCTCCATTTTTAGACATGGGCGTGGCATTTGGATCACCCCTGAACATAAAGGTCAGATTCAATCAGTAATTGAAAGCGCCACTATCGGGAAAAATATTAAACTGCTGGTCGTCACTGATAACGAATCTATACTGGGGATAGGTGACCAGGGTGCTGGCGGGATGGCCATTTCCATTGGCAAATTGTCATTGTATACCACTGCCGCTGGGATCGATCCGGCTACGACCCTTCCAGTCAGTCTAGATGTAGGCACCAACAATCAGTCACTTCTTGATGACCCCAACTATTTAGGCTGGCCCCATAAGCGTATAAGGGGCGAAGAGTACGACACACTGATTGATGAATTTGTGGATGCAGTAAAATCACTTTTTCCTGAAGCTTTAATACAATGGGAAGACTTTAGAAAAGACAATGCACTCAATATACTTGCAAGACACAAAGAACGAGTTTTGTCTTTTAATGATGATATGCAAGGGACTGGTGCAATAACTCTGGCAGGCCTGCTCAGCGCTTTGAGAGTACTTAAATCTGACCTGAGTGAACAACGTATTGTTGTTTACGGGGCGGGGGCCGCCGGCTTTGGTATTGCCAGCCAGATCAAAATTGCCCTGGATCTTAAAAATGTCCCCAAAGAAGCAATCCAGGACCGCCTAGCGGTACTCGATTCCGGGGGCCTACTGGTTGACGATAGAGAATATCGGGACGCATATAAACAGGATTTGCAATGGACTAGAGATTGCGCCGCAAAGTATGGCTTGGCCGACCCACAGAAACGTGGCCTGGCCGATGTAGTGAAACATTACAAACCGACTATTTTAATTGGCACTTCTGGTGACACAAGCGCTTTCTCGGAAGACATTGTTCGCTCAATGCATGCCAATGTTAAGCGTCCTATTATCATGCCGCTATCAAACCCAACGCGAAATGCTGAAGCAGTGCCTTCAGACTTGTTGAACTGGACAGATGGTCAAGCGCTGATAGCTACGGGCAGCCCATTCCCAAATGTCAGTTATGAGGACAAGGAAATCGAAATTGGCCAGGGAAATAATGTTTTTGTCTTTCCAGCATTGGGGTTGGCATCACTGGTTGTCAGAGCCAGTAAGGTAACTGATGCCATGATCACGGAAGCCGCCCAGGCATTGGCAGATACGGTTTCAGACGACGAACTTGAACGCGGCTTATTGTACCCCTCGGTACAGCGCCTTAGCGAAGTCACCCAAATCGTCGCTGCACGTATTGCTGCATGCGCCCTCAAAGAAGGCGTTAGCCTTCAGCCCCCCAACGATATTAAACAGGCTATCGAGCAATTTATTTGGAAGCCTGAATATCCAACATATTAAAACGTGACGCGATACTTCAGTGAGTACTTGCTGTATAAGTAGCAAGTACTCGCATTGCTTGCTCTCAGTTTTTACTTTAATAGTTGCTTTGATAGTTACCTAGTTACTTGGTTTAAGACCTGCTACCGCAAAGAAAAATTCTGTGCTGAAAACGCCTCAAACGTGCGCTGCATACCTGATGATCCCGGATCACCAAGGGGCGCAATAATATGCGTATGTATGCCCATTTGAGCGTGTGCCAGAATGCGTTGCTGGCACTCATCCGCAGTGCCTATTATCGCTATTTCATCCACCAGCTCATCACTTAACGCGGCGGAAGTTTTAGTGCGGTCTTTGGCGGCCCAACCTTCAGTGATGGTATCGGCTGCATCCTCATACCCTGCCCAGGCCAAAAATTTGTTATATACCGGGTTGGCATAATACGGAGCAAAAGCCGCCCGAAATAAACGCCTCCCTTCCGCTTTATCATTGGTAACCAATACCATTGCCCGGTTAACAACTTCTACTTCTTTCCAATCCTTACCCGCCCGCTCAGCTCCAATGCGTACATGTTCCATCATTTTCGGCAAGGCACGTTTTGGCCACAAGTTGAAAATTACGCCATCGCCGATTTCCGCGGCCATTTCGATCATTTTTGGGCGCAGTGCAGCAAGATACAGCGGGGGCACTGACACTTCAGGCAGGGGAAATTGCCGATAGCCATGACTGCTTAAACCGGCCAAATCGAAATCCGACTTTTCTCCTTTAAGCATGGATCTCACCATTATTGCGGTATTCTTTACCCGCGAAAGCGGTTTATCCATAGACAAACCATGCCAGCCGGTCATCATCGTCTGGCTCGAAGAGCCCAGACCCATGACAAACCCCCCTTGAAGAATCTGCCCTAAGCTATATGCCGTAGCGGCCAGTACTGCCGGAGTACGAGTGAAGACAGGTGTAACAGCGACGCCAATCCGGATATGATCTGAAACAGAACCCAGCGCCGCGGCAGTCGTTAATGCATCCGGAGCCCCCCCATCACTAAACCAGGCATCCTGATATCCATTGTCTACCGCCCAGGAAACTCTGGCTACTGAATCAGCAATAGCGGGCCCAGCGGGCAAGGTAACGGCCATTCGTTTAATAAGGGACATTTCACTCCTTCAAGGACTAATCCGTAAAGTAGCTAGCCTCGCACTTTGTACTGCTGAAGATCAAGCCGTATGCTTAAACAAACCAGACATGAGAACCAATATGAGCGACCTACCAGAAATTACCGCTGTACGAGAAGCCCACAAAATTGACGAGTCTGCATTGGCCACCTACATGCAAAACAATGTGGACGGGTTCCGGGGTGAGATTGAAGTTCGACAGTTTGAGGGCGGACAGAGTAACCCAACCTACATACTTACCACATCGGATAAAAAATATGTGCTCAGAAAACAACCGCCAGGCGAACTCCTGCCTTCTGCACATCAAGTGAATAGAGAGTTTACAGTGATGAAAGCACTGGCAAACACAAAGGTTCCCGTTCCACGCATGTATGCTCTGTGTGAGGATACCCAAATACTGGGTACCAAATTCTACATAATGGAAATGGTTGAGGGGCGGGTATTCACCGAAGCCCTGCTGCCAAGTCTGCAAAAAAGTGAGCGTCGTGCGATATACCTGGATCTGGCCAGGGTACTAGCAGCTCTGCATAACGTTAACCCTGACAATGCAGGGTTGGGAACCTTTGGCAGACCCGGCAACTACTTCGAGCGCCAGATTTCTAGGTGGTCAAAGCAATACAGGGCGTCCAAAACCGAAGACATTGGCGAAATGGACAAACTTATGGACTGGTTACCGAAGCATTGCCCCCAATCAGATGAGGTACATGTTGTCCATGGCGACTACCGCCTGGGGAATGTTCTCGTGCACCCTACAGAACCGCAGATAGTCGCTGTACTGGACTGGGAACTTTCCACTCTGGGGCATCCTCTGGCTGATCTCGGTTACATATGCATGGATTATCACACCGACCCCTATGATGGCGAAGGGCTGGATCAGCCTAACCTGAATGAACTGGGCATACCCACTGAAGCCGAATTTATCAACGCCTATTGTGAAGCATCAAACCGCCCGCCAATAGACAACTGGAAATTCTATTTAATTTATAACCTGTTTAGATCCGCAGGTATTATTCAGGGCGTTTACAAACGCGGCCTGGATGGCAATGCCAGTTCCGACAGCGCACTGGAATATAAAGACACCTGTGCCATTCGCGCGAAAAAAGCCTGGGAGCTGGTGGAAAGCCTTGACTAATAGAACACATGATAGCGTAATAGTCCTGTGCTAAAACCAGTTACATTTCGCCCAATCTCGGCTTATCGTTGGCCACTTCCTGTTTTGCTTGCAGCCTTTATGCTGCAAATCCTGGTTCCCACTGGCTACATGCCAGCCCCACTATCATCTGGGTCTATAATACAATTATGCCCCGGCAGTTTGCCTGCTGGTGTACGACTTTCTGGCACCTATTCCACTGAGCAAAATATTGCCCTGGGTAGCGCTCACCATGAACACCACCATGACGACACAGAAAATCCCGAACATAACAATACTCCAAGCCTGTGTACTTTTGCTGCATTTGCTACTAATGACGGCCTACAACAAAATACCAACGATTCGACAATTGCTGCGACTTCGATCCCACTAATCTTCTTTGACCACAGCACCCCTCATATACTCACCCGCACAACTCACAATTACAGAACCCGCGCCCCTCCCAAAAAAATGCATGGCTAACAAGCATATTCATTTTTTTCACTGGGAGACCAACATGAGAACTTCATCTATCGCCATTAACCTGGCGCTGATGCTTTACTGTGTACCCGCTTTACCGGACACACGGCCTGATTCACACGCACCCATCAGTATCATGGGCGATCATTTACACCAGAAGGGCGAGCTTATGCTCTCCTATCGTTTTATGCATATGGACATGCAGGGAAACCGCACTGGAACATCACACATCTCACCTGAGCATATCGCTACTTCGACCACCAACCCCTTCGCCAACCTGCCTATGCAACCACAAACACTGCGAGTGGTTCCAACAAAAATGACCATGGACATGCATATGTTCGGTTTGATGTATGCTCCGAGTGACCGGCTCACCGTAATGGCTATGCTCAACTATCTTGAAAAAGAAATGCAGCACCTGACCTTTATGGGTAGCTCCGGTAGCACAAGCCTTGGCACCTTTACCACAAAGACCAGCGGTCTCGGAGACAGCAGTTTATCTGCGCTTATAAAACTGAACAAAAGTGAGCATACGCAATCTCACATCACCGTCGGCATTTCGCTGCCCACGGGTGAAATTAAAGAGACCGATAATATTCTTACCCCAATGAATACTCGGCCCTCACCGCGCCTGCCCTATCCCATGCAATTAGGTTCAGGAAGTTTTGGCGCGATAGTAGGCACCACTTACTCCGGGAATATCAACCGTTGGGGCTGGGGGGGACAGTGGCGCAGCGTCTTTCGCCTGAACAAAAATGACGAAGACTACCGCCTGGGAAACGAGCACAGATTAAGTGGCTGGGGTAGCTATCTGATGAACCCCCACATCAACCTATCAGGTCGCCTCAGCTATTATAGGCGCGACAATATCCATGGTATTGATAGCCAGATAAGGGCGCCGGTCCAAACGGCTGACCCTGACCGCCAGGCAAAAAAAGTATTGGAGCTTGGGCTTGGCATGAATTTTCTACTGCCCGGCAATCGCAACCGCCTGGCAGTGGAACTTGGCATACCGCTGTATCGAGATCTCGATGGACCACAGCTTGAAACAGATTGGACATTGACTCTGGGATGGCAGTTTACACCGGGATAGTGCGAGGCAGACCAGATCCTGCCATTTAGTAAACTATGAGGATGCTGGTCACTTTAGACTGATGGATCTTTTCTGCCTTTTGCATCAAGAAAATTAAGGCAGAAAAGACCACTAATTTCCAAATCTTCGGCTTATGTGATCATATAAAAATGACCAATTAGCTAAAATCAATTTACAGTATTTCCTCAGCTAACAGATCCAGCACTTCTTTATTACCACCAGCCACCAACATTGCCGATACGTGACCTTGGCTTCCCGCCTGTTTCCAGCGTTGGAGGCGCTCACGAATTCGCCCTGCCGGGCCGACCAAATGACATGCATCGATAAGCTCGTCGGGAACCGCCGCCATAGCCTGGTCTTTTTTCCCAGCCAGATACAAATCCTGAATTTTCACAGCTGCATCGCCAAATCCAAGCCGTGTGGCGTAATCCGTATAGAAATTTTTACCTCGCGCACCCATACCACCAATGTACAGTGCCATGTTGCCTCGAATGGGCTTCATACACTCCTGCACATTGTCACCCATTACCACGGTTACGAAAGGGGTAATCTGAAAATTCATTAATGATTTATCACCCACAGCGGCAAAACCCTTTTCTATGGGTTCTTGAAACACAGAATACTGCTCAGGATCCATCCATACCGGAAAAAAACCATCTGCCACTTCTGCTGCAGCCTGCACACCCCTCGGTGTAATCGTTGCAGCATAGACAGGAATAGGTGTATCACAGTGCAAAATGCTCTTTAGCGGTTTTCCCAAACCCGTCGAACCCGGGCCCATATATGGCAGCTGATACTGATCACCATCAAAGGTGGTTGGCGCTTCCCTCGCGAAAATCTGCTTCATAATTGCAATATACTCACGCAGACGAGTCACTGGCTTGCCATATGGAACCCCATGCCAGCCTTCAACTACCTGGGGTCCTGATGCGCCTAAACCGGCAATAAAGCGATTGCCTGATAAATGTGCCAGACTCATTGAAGTCATTGCAGCCATAGCCGGGCTTCGAGCAGGCATCTGCATAATTGCCGTGCCTACTTTTATCTTACTGGTATTGGCAAGAATCCATGTTGCCGGTGTAATGGCATCAGAACCGTAGGCTTCTGCAGTCCATACAGAGTCATATCCCAGCTTTTCTGCATAGAGTATTTGATCCATTGGCAATACCAGTTTGGAACCTGAATAACCCGCAACAATACCTAATTTCATCTATTTCTCCGCATTATGAACCACGCTAGTTTTCACAAACCTTATCAAGGCTGTCCATAAGCAGCTCAGGGCTGTGTCTACAAAAGCAGCTCAAGGCTGTCTACAAAAGCAGCTCAAGGCTGTCTAATCAATTGTTTAAGATATTCGAGGATGTCCAGAGATTCATATAACCACTCAAATGAGCCATCGCTCTGTTCAATACGTAAACAGGGAACCATCGCCTTGCCACCGCCAGAGAGCAATTCACTTCGGGCATCTGCTTCTAACATGGTGTCCCGCTCCGGCAGCTGAATACCGTGTTTTTTAAGAAAACTCGTCACTCGAGCGCAATACCCGCAAATCGGACTTTTGTACAGTACTAAAGAGTTAACTTCAGATTGATTGTTTTGATTCATAAGTGCCTGGCGATTTTTAATATAAACTTGGTTAACCTTAGCCCACAGTGTAATGCAGAGAGCCTCTTAAGTGACAAATAAATACTCGAAAGCGAACAAAAACAGCAAAAAAATGCAGCACATACGCTACTTTACCATAGGATGTATTGGCCTGCTCCTGCTGGCCGTCATTGCTTTTGGATTACTCTATTCAGATTCAACAAGTACTGAAGGCTGGGTGGAAGGAGTAGACTACAGCGTCGTTGAACCGGCAACGCGCTACAGATCCGGTAGCCCAATCCAGGTTACTGAATATTTTTCCTATGCCTGCGTCCACTGCAGTAATTTTGACCCGAATATTGAAATCTGGAGTGACAAACTCCCCACCGACGTCGAATTTACCCGTTCTCCGGTAGTTTTCTCGCCTGCATGGGCACTACTCAGCCGTACGTACCTGACTCTAGAACACCTGGATATTCTTGAAAAAAATCATTCCAGAATATTTGCTGCTATCCACGATCAGGGGCAACAATTTTTATCCATAGAAATGCTTGCCGACTTCGTAGATGGACATGGGGCAAGTAAAATTGAGTTTCTCGCCGCTTCTAATTCACCAGCGGTACAGCGCCGCTTTGAAAAAACCCGTAAACGTGCACGAGACATAAAAATCACTGGCGTACCTACACTGGTTGTTGCTGACAAATATATTATTCCCAGCTCTCTGGATCGAAAAGGAATGCTGGAGGCAGCAGATTATCTGCTGGACAAAGAGCGTACCGCTCGCATGGAGAAACAAAATAACGCTGGGCTGAACCAAAAAGCCCTACCAGGCGCCAATGACAAAGCGGAATAAAGCTGGGGCCACAAACACAAAGGCAGGAGTCAAAAAAAGGACTAAACCCAAGCAAAAAACCCAAGCAACAAAGACGCAGAGAGGCACGTTCTCAAAGTTCATTTTTAGATTTACAGTGTTGTGTTTCGCCTTTATTTTTGCCATTTTTTCTGGCTACCTGATTTACCTGGACGATCAGATTACGGGAACGTTTAAGGGCCGACTCTGGTCCATACCTGCCCGAGTCTATGCCCAGCCATTGGAACTGTATGCTGGTGCTCAAATACAGGCAGATGAACTGGCCCTGGAGCTGGGCAGATTGGGTTACCTGCGAGGCGTACCCACACACCCGGGCTCATACTCCAGGGCATTTACGGCAGAAGGTCAAAAATTTGATATCCATTTGCGGGCCTTTCAATTTGCAGACGGCTATAGAGAGGCTATCAATATATCCCTCTTGATAAGCAGTGCGCAGATCAAGTCATTGCATGCTGCTGCTAATAATACTAATACTGCACTGATTCGACTCGAGGCGCCCGTCATAGGCAGTATTTTTCCTTCCCATGGGGAAGATCGAATTATCCTTGCTCCAGCAGACGTACCGGAATTATTGACGCAAAGCTTAATCGCCGTGGAAGATCATAATTTTTTAACCCATAAGGGATTTGACCCTGTGGGTATTCTACGCGCAGCCTGGGTTAACTTGCGTGCCGGAGAAATAAAACAAGGCGGCAGCACGCTTACACAACAACTGGTTAAAAGCTATTTTTTGAACAACCAGCGTACATTAAGCAGAAAACTGAAAGAACTTCTGATGGCCATCATACTGGACGCCCGATTTACTAAAGAAGCATTGCTGAATGCCTATATAAATGAAATTTATATAGGCCAGGATGGATCCAGAGCAGTGCATGGTTTCGGGCTGGGTGCACAGTACTACTTCAACAAACCCGTTAGTGAACTTGCAGCCCATGAGGTTGCACTGCTTATCACAATTATCAGAGGCCCCTCATACTATAATCCCCGTCGCAATCCTTCACGCGCTCTGGAACGTAGAAACCGGGTCCTGGGGCAAATGCTTGAAGCAGGCATAATCGCTCCAGCCGTTCACAATCAGAGCGTGAGAAAAGCACTTAACAAAACCTCAATTGCAAGAAAAGGCGGCGGATATTATCCAGCATTCATGGACTTGGTTCGGCAGAAGCTCTCATTGGAATACGACCTGAAAACATTGAGTTCCCACGGCTACAAAATTTTTACAACGCTTGATCCCCGTGTTCAAGAAGCCGCCCAGCAAGCAGTTGAAAAAACCCTGTCTGCTCTGGAGCAACGACGTCAGCTACCACCCGGCGAGCTACAAGCAGCGCTTGTTGTGAGCAATACCCAGACCGGTGAGTTACAGGCCGTAGTAGGCGGACGTGAAGCAGGCTTTCAAGGTTTCAATCGCGCAATAAATGCAAGCCGACCTATTGGCTCCCTAATCAAACCTGTGGTCTACCTCACTGCCCTCGAAACACAGAATTTCAATTTACTAAGCCCCCTGAACGATGCTCCTTTGCCAAAATTACCAGACCAGGCAAAACACTGGTCTCCACAAAACTTCGATGGCCGGGTGAATGGACAGGTACCGCTGGTTCGGGCAATGGCTGATTCACTCAACCTGGCTACAGCCCATCTGGGGCTAAAATTGGGAGTGCAAGAGGTCGGCAGCAGATTTGCACAACTGACACAACAAAAAACAAAAAAACGCTATCCCTCTTTTATGCTGGGTGCTGTAGAAATGTCACCTATGCAGGTAAGTGAGTTATACAGTGTCTTTGCTTCGGGCGGCTTCCATTCTCCTCTCAGGACTGTTACGGAAGTAATTGATGAGACAGGCAAGCCCCTCAAACGTTATGCGCTAAAGATCCAGCAATTAGTGGCAGCGGACAATATAATTCAATTGAATACTCTGTTAAAAATAGTAATGACCCATGGAACCGGTAAATCTTCAAAGTTTCGAAATGCCGGGATCGCGGGAAAAACCGGTACTTCCGATCAGAGCAGAGATAGTTGGTTTGTTAGCTTTGATGACAAACGCCTGAGTACGGTATGGATAGGCTATGATGACAACCGCGCATCAAAACTCACCGGCTCCAGCGGAGCCTTAAAGGTGTGGGATGCCTTTGCTACAAAGGTAAAAGTTTCATCTCTCGGTATACCTGCCTCTTTTTCTTTAGAGACAGTCACCGTAGACTACCAATCTGGCTTACGGGCAGAACAGAGCTGCTCCGACCAAATTATTATTGTTCCGGTACCAAAAGGTACCTATATTTATCCACATCCAGGCTGTACAAAAACACTGCAGGACCTGAGCAATAGAGTAAAACAGTGGTTTCAAAAATAGTATCAACTAGCATAAATACAACGGGCACACTGGCTCGTGGTTCCGTCCAGTCCCTAATACTTATTATAGTGCTCGGTGGCTGCACATCCTCGATGCTACGCGAGCAAGCACCTGTCTCTTCCCTACCAACACCTACAATATCTACAATGCCCGTACCAGAACAGCCGGGGCAAGCAACCCAGAAAAGTGAAACCACCAACCCTGCGGTACTGTCATTGCAAAATGCCAGTGCCAGCGCTCGAGCATCTGACAATCTACCCCAGGCCATTGCTTATATTGAACGCGCCTTGAGAATCGATGCACAACGTATGGGTTTATGGTTGGAACTGGCCCAGTTACATTTGGAATCCCTGAATTTTAGCAATGCAGAACAGGTTGCTAGAAAGGCACTGACCTTCAAACAGGAAAGCTCGGAACAGATAAGTATTGCCTGGCTGATCATTGCCACTTGCCTTGAGGCTTCCGGCGACTCAGCACAAGCACAAGATATCCGCGACTACGTTGTTACACTTTCAGCAGGTGTGTAATTCTCGAAAAACTATCATGCTGGGATAAATATGGGTTCCAGTTCCTGAAGCGATATCATGGCGTACAGACGTGTATCTCGCATAGCTTCGCCACTGGCATCCAGTGAATCCTGGCGTAACAAGGCTTCCAGTTTATATCCCAATTTTTCGGGAACCCGGGAACTACGCTCATTGCGACTATCTACCCTTATTTCTATTCGATTTGCAGCGGCGGACTCAAAGGCAAAACGCGTAATACGCCCTACGGCTTCAGTGATAAAACCCGTACCAGCAAGTGAACTTCGACACCAATAACCAATTTCCATCCTTCGCACATTCCAATCAATACGCGTTAAACCACTGGCACCAACGAAATAACCATCTTTTTTTCGAAATATCAACAAGGGTAAATCCGCTCTACTCTGGTAGTTAATACAGGCTTCTTTAGTAAAGCTGTCTGATTCAGTCAAACTGGGAATACTTTGACACCAAGGCATCCAGGGTTTCAGTTCCTTATATGATTCGACTATTGCGGTGTTAATAGCCGATGCATCGCCAGGCTTTGGCGCACGAATTATCAGGCGCTCACTCTCAAACTGATCAGGCAGTCTCTGCAGCAATTCTTGTAGCACATCGTCCATACTCCACAGTTTATCAAATATTCCCCGCAATTATGACCGACAATGCAAGCCAGATCCGTTAATACTCTTGTTCTATTTACTAAAAGCCCGCCTTGCAATACACAGCAGTTGCCGTAATATTTCGTTCTGCACATTTTATTTCCTGAGGGGCGGTCCCTTGGCTTATGCCATCGACCTGAGAAGCACCCTTTGAACCTGATCCGGATAGTACCGGCGGAGGGATAGGATTCAGTTTCTAGCTACCCCACTCCTTATCCGGGTCTCTTTAACCAGATGTATGTTAATGAGGCTCATAACATGAAGAATTTAATCCCCAGCTCCAGCTGGCTGGCCTACACCTTGGTAATGACCCTGCAAGCAACAGAAACCACCAGCTATGCGCAGGACCTAAGGCAAGATAACCCTGATCCAATAGAAGAGATTCTAGTAACAGCGGAATTCCGAGAACGTTCGCTATTAAAAACAGCCAATAGCACCAGCATTCTCAGCGCTGATACCATAGCGCGCACCCGCGCCAGCCACCTGTCACAGCTGTTAAACCAGGCCCCAAACGTCAACTATGCCAGTGGAGCATCTCGTGGCCGTTTCATACAAATACGAGGCGTTGGTGAGCGTAGCCAATTCATCGAGCCACTTAATCCATCTGTTGGAATCCTTGTAGATGGCATGGACTTAAGTGGCTTAGGTGGTGCAGCAACTACGCTGGACCTGGCACAAGTGGAGATATTGAGAGGCCCACAAGGCACACTATTTGGTGCCAATGCATTGGCCGGCCTCATTCAAATGAAATCCAATGAACCAACATCAACGCTAACAGGAAATGTAGAAGCCAGTGTTGGCGATGATCAACTTCAGTCTATTGCCGGCGTTATAAGCGGTCCGCTTTCAGAATCGGCAGGGTATCGCCTGGCTATCCTAAACCACCGCTCTGATGGGCATATACGCAATACCTTCCTCAATCGAGACGATAGTAATAATTTGGATGAGCTCAGTGCCCGAGGCAAACTAAACTGGCAGGCAAATGAAGGCCTTTCCTTCAGCGCGACCGGATATGTCATCGACATAGACAACGGTTATGACGCATTTTCATTGGACAACACCCGCTCTACTTTGTCAGACCAACCTGGCTATGATCGCCAAAAAAGCTGGGCTCTGTCATTGAACAGCCATTGGAGTGCAAACCCAAACTTTGATGTTGTCGGCCAATTCAGCATTGTAGAAAGTGATTTGGCCTACGCTTTTGACGAAGATTGGAGTTTCAGTGATATATGTGCTGGCACACTTTGTGATGGCTGGGCCTATTCATCTTTTGACAGTTATGAACGCGATCACTCAAACACCAGTATTGATATCCGCATGATCTCCAACCAGGACCTTAACCTGTTTAGCTATTCAACTGCCTGGGTAGTGGGTGCCTATGCACGCAACGAAAATGTGGATCTGACCCGAGAATACACTTTCGCCAGCCAGGATTTTCTGAGCGACTATGATACACATAACCAGGCTATCTACACCCAGCTCGATGCCCAACTCTCCGATACTTTCAACCTGTCCGGTGGGTTACGATTAGAGCGGCGCAGTGCCAAATACGATGATAACAATACCGTCTCCCATGAAAATACAGACTATTTCTGGGGTGCACATTTGACACTTGAATACCATACTGACGACAATAAATTGTTATACGGTAAGGTCTCCCGAGGTTATAAAGCGGGCGGCGTAAACAGTAACCCCGACCTGAGCACATCATTCAGAAAATTTGAAGAAGAGCGAATGTGGAATCTTGAAGCAGGATTGAAGGGCGAGTACTTTGATGACAAGCTACAAACTCAAATCTCCATTTTTTACCAGTTTCGCAGAGATATGCAGGTTAAACAGTCTTTGCTCGAACCCATCTCCGGGGATAGCTGTCCCTGCAGTTTTGAAGATTTCCTAAGCAATGCTGCAAAAGCTTCAAACTACGGAATGGAGCTGGAGGTGAATTGGTCAGCAAACGAAATTTTGCATCTGTATGGTAGCCTGGGCTTGCTCGAAGCCGAGTTTAATCGATTCGAAAGTTTCTCCCATGTTGATGCCAATCCCATAACCGGCCAGCCCGTCAACCTCGATGGCCGCAAACAGGCCCATGCACCCAGGTACCAGTTTGCCTTTGGCAGCGAATTGCGCGTACGTGAAAACCTGGCTCTGTTCGTAGAGCTGGAAGGTAAAGATAAATTCAAGCTTTCTACCCGTCATGAGGAGCAGAGCCGTTCATATACTTTGCTAAATGCCAGCATAACTTACTACCCGGAACATTGGGAAATATCTTTGTGGGGACGAAACCTAGGCAACAAAAAGGTAATCGAACGCGGATTTGGCAGTTTTGGAAACGACCCACGCAAGTTCTATACAACCGAACCCTATTACCAGTACGGGGCACCACGTGTGCTTGGCGTATCCGCCAAATACACCTTCTAATTCCCTATCACCAAAAATGGGTCGCACTAATCAACCATTTTTGCAGGGGCTAACAATTCAATCCAGTGTTTCACCGGCACCCGGGTGCCGGACTGGATATGTGACTGACATCCAATGTTTCCAGTTACTATAAAATCAGGGTCATGCTCTGACAAGGCAGCCAATTTATTGTCTCTAAGCTTAAAGCTCAGTTCCGGCTCGAGAATGGAGTAAGTCCCGGCTGAACCACAACATAAATGACTATCTCTACAGCTGAGCAATTCATACCCAGCCCTTTCCAGCAATTGCTCCACAGTC
The DNA here is from genome assembly GCA_019090385.1 of Pseudomonadales bacterium. Taxonomy (GTDB): domain Bacteria; phylum Pseudomonadota; class Gammaproteobacteria; order Pseudomonadales; family Azotimanducaceae; genus DC-out156. The sequence goes on from JAHRWB010000017.1 coordinate 49,274, forward strand.
GAAGTTATTTTTTGACCATGTTGTAATGTACAAGGCGACTGCCACGCGATTCGCCGGGTTCCAAATCTGGCAGTAAAATCTATATCCAGCGAGCTAAGGTATTCAGATACATCTAGCACCTTGCTCGAAAGGTAGGTAGCCAGACCTGCGTGATGAGAGCTATCTTTAAGCAGCCTGTCAAAATCTTTCACGGTAACCCCACAACCACTTGCAGTGGAAATAATGGCATCGACTTTGGCGAATTTATAGGCTGCAAATTTATCCCCCGCATTGTTTGTATTCGAGCCAGACATAGCGAAAATAGTCTCTCCAGAACGAGTTTCCGCAGCATAGGAAGATTCTGGTAAAGCATCCAGAACCTGAGTGAGAGAATCAACCAGCGTCGACATAGTCTGGGTAGCCTGCTGCATTTCACCCAAGTGAAGTGCTAGCGAACCACAGCAACCACCAACCGCAATAGCCTCTATGCCAACGCTGCCGAGCAACTCCGTCAACCAATAATTTACCTGAGGTGTAACCACACTCTGCACACAACCGGTAAGCAAAATAACCTTTTTCCCATGTCCATTCGCTGACAGGTCGACAATATGTTTTTTTTCAATACGCTTTTTACCAACACGCGGTAACGCCCCTCGTAGCTTGCTCGGCAACAACCATCGCACAGTACCAGCCAGACGTAACAATACGCGCATCCGTTTTGCATGAGGCACAACATGTAACAACCAGGTTCTGATAAAGCGATTTTTAAAACTTCTTTTTGTTTTTGGCTGAATTATTTCTCGGCCAATTTCCAATAATTCGCCGTATGCAACACCCGAAGGGCAGGTTGTCTCGCAAGCGCGACAAGTCAAACATCGGTCAAGGTGTTTTCCAATAACATCGCCCACCACGTTATCTTCCAATACCTGCTTAATGAGGTAAATCCTGCCTCTCGGACCATCCAGCTCATTACCTAACAGTTGATAAGTGGGGCAAGTTGCATTACAGAACCCACAATGCACACATGAGCGCAAAATTTCTTCCGCCCGCGTTCCATTCTTCGTATTGGAAAATTCGGATGCTATATGTGTTTCCACTAAAACTCCCGATACATAATATTTGTGTTTAGTATGCCAGCAGGATCAAAGGCCTTTTTTATTCGCATATGGTATTTCATAATTTCCGGGCTAAGTTTGGATATATACAACTGCTCAGCGCTTTGGGCAGCATAAGCATCGTCAGAATATGTTGGATAACAACGGACACTGCCACCTGACTCATTGGCACTTAATAATATGCGCTGTATTTGAATTTTATTTTTTACCTCTGTTTTCAACCATCTCAGTGAGCCGGCCCATTCGGTCATCCACTCACCCGGTAGGTCAGGATATTTTGCTGCGGCAGGAACACTGAAACGCCATACGGTGTTTCCTGTAAAAAATTTGTGCTTGTGGTCCCTGATACCCGTCCAAAAACTGGCACCATTTTCAATTTTATGACCACCAATTTTTTTGATAGCACGCAACAAACCTGCTTCACTGCCAGATAAACGAATATAAAGTCCATTCTCATAATGACTGGTGGCCGTCACCGGATTCGCAGAGCGCATTAACTGCAACACATAGTCCAGTGCCGCATCCCGGTCGAGTTCAAGTCTGATCGTTTCAGTATGAACCGGACTCGGTAAAAGTCGCACGCTGGCACTCAATATCAGCCCTAAAGTCCCAAAGGAACCGGTCATGAGACGAGTCACATCGTAACCAGCAACATTTTTTAATACCTTGCCGCCAAATTTTAGTCGTTGACCCATACCATTTATGATTTCCATACCCAGAGCAGCATCTCTTGCTGAACCCAACCAAGCCCTGCCAGGTCCAGAAAGCCCACTGGCCAGTGCCCCGCCCAATGTACCCAAACCATTATATTGTGGAGGATCAAAGGGCAAAAACTGGTTATGGCTGGCTAATGCGCTACTCAATTCATCCAGACGAGTTCCCGCCCGCGCGGTTATCACCAGTTCCTCCGGCCTATAATCCAGTATGCCCCGGTGTTCCACTACCGATAGAATATCGCCCTTTACCTCCTTTCCCAGAAATTTTTTGCTGCCTGTCCCACACAGACAAAGCGCGCATTTCTTTTCGTACGCCTCAACTAGCGCACCGACCAGCCGTGCAGAATCGTCATATTCCTGCATCAAAATCTTTCCAGTTCAGGAAAAGGTAATACACCGCCGTGCACGTGCATGCCACCCAGCTCAGAGCAGCGGCTTAGAGTTGGAATAGCTTTACCAGGATTTAACAGACTTTTTTCATCAAATGCTGCTTTGATGCGATGAAACTGTTCAATTTCCAGCGGGGAAAACTGCACACACATCTGATCCAGTTTTTCTATACCCACACCATGCTCACCTGTAATCGTGCCCCCTACAGCAACGCAGTACTCCAATATTTTGCCCCCCATTTCCTCCGTTTGTTTCAACTGCCCCTCTATATTTGCATCATATAAAATAAGTGGATGCAAATTCCCATCGCCGGCATGAAACACGTTAGCCACCGCTAGATCGTATTTTTTAGACAGCGCAGCAATTTCACCTAATACCCGGCCCAGTGCGCTACGTGGAATCGTCCCATCCATGCAATAGTAATCCGGTTGAATTCGACCCACAGCAGGAAAAGCGGATTTACGCCCTTTCCACATCAACTCCCGTTCTTCGTTGTCCTTGGACTCCAACACCTGATAAGCACCATGGCGCAGCATCACCTCTCGCGCCAACTTACTGTCTACGTCTACATCTTCGGCATTCCCATCCAGCTCACAAAGCAAAATCGCTTGCGCGTCCACTGGATACCCTGCATGCACAAATTGCTCTGCCGCTTCAATGGCCAATTTGTCCATCATTTCCATTCCCGCAGGAATAATGCCCTCGGCAATAACCCGGCTAACAGCATTACCCGCCTGTTCCACGCTGTTAAATGCCCCGAGTAAAAGTTGTTTCACTGGCGGTATTGGCAACAAACGGACAATTACCTCGGTAACCACGCCCAACATACCTTCCGAACCTATCATCAATGCCAGTAAATCATAGCCCGGACTATCCAGCACCATACCACCTAACTTGAGTTCTTCACCTTCAATGGTGAGCACCGTCAGGCCGATGACATTGTGCACTGTCAAGCCATACTTAAGACAATGTACCCCGCCAGCATTTTCAGCCACATTGCCGCCAATGCTGCAGGCAATCTGGGAAGAAGGATCCGGGGCATAGTACAATCCATACCCGGCTGCCATTTCACTAATAGCTAAATTCCGCACACCCGGCTCAACACGCGCAATGCAATTATCAACGTCAATCTCAATGATGCGATCAAACCGGGACATCACCAGTAGAACGCCATCTTCCAATGGCCGTGCACCGCCGGATAAACCTGTCCCGGCTCCCCGTAATACAATAGGCGTTTCGGTTGCTCGACAAGCGCTGAGTATACTCAAAAGCTGTTTACGACTGGTCGGTAACAAAACCAGTCCAGGCACTTGTTTAATCGCGGTAAGCCCATCGCTTTCGAAGGGCTTCCTGGCTTCTTCTCGTGTCAAAATTGCATCAGCAGGCAACACGGATTTTAAAATCGGTAGCAACTCAGTAGAAATCATATTCTCGGGACATTAGCTAGTTCGTATACTTTACCGGCAGAGTTATAACATATTGATATAGAATATGACTGTGCCGGAGATAAAAATACCCGTCAGATTAGCTTCAGCACGACCACCCAACGCATGCTATCAGGAGTAGTACACTTGGAAATTTGGATGGCCTACACGCTTTTTGCAGCTTTTTTCCAAAACCTTCGATCCGCTCTGCAAAAAAATTTATCCAATGACTTTGGCGCCACGGCCTCGGCCTACACGCGCTTTTTATATGCACTTCCTTTCGCAATCATATACACGTTGACACTTTTCACCTTAGACGCCACACAAACTCCCGCTCTCAGCATCCAATTTACAAGTTATATCCTCATTGGAGGAACCGCGCAGATACTGGGAACCACTTTTTTGATCAAATCATTCGAAAATAAACAATTTGCCCAGGGTACTGCATTTTCAAAAACAGAAGTTCTGCAAACTGCGCTTATCGGGCTCGTTCTGCTAGGCGAATCTATCACGCTGATTCTCATTACCGGCATTTTAATCAGTCTCGCAGGCGTATTTGGCTTAATCGGATACAAAAATATTTTCGCAGCATTCAAGTTTAAAGCAGACAGTGCTCACCCTAGACGTACAGCTTTGTACGGTATCGTATCAGGAACGGGATTCGCACTTTCTGCCGTGGCTTATCGGGCAGCATCTCTTGGATTGGAAGGAGAGCTCTCTTCCATTAAGCGTGCCGCCATCACTCTGATATGTGTCCTTGGTTTTCAAACAATATCGATGGGGCTGTATTTAGTATGGAAAGAGCCCGGCAAACTGCTAGCGGTGCTCAAAGAGTGGCGGGCAGGCATGTGGGTTGGATTAGCCGGCATGTTGGGTTCAACCGGCTGGTTCATCGCCCTGGCAATGCAACAGGCAGCCCACGTGCGTGCTCTGGGGCAATTAGAACTGGTATTTGCTATGTTGACCTCGGTGCTGGTTTTTAAAGAGCAATTAAAACCATCGGAATACACCAGTATTTTTGTGTTGATCATGGGAATTCTGATGATTGTGCTCGGAGGCTGAGTAGATTTAATGCTATTCTGGGCATATGGATAGCATATATTTATACAACGCCACCCTCATCAACGAAGGACAAAGCAAAGAAACCAATTTGCTTATCCAGTCTGGCCGTATAGCGGCTATCGGCTCGTCCATCAGCCTTCCTCCGGGCACAAAAGAAGTAGATTTGGCTGGTACTGTTCTTTTACCGGGCATGATTGACGACCAGGTACATTTCCGGGAACCCGGTATGGAGCATAAAGGCAGCATAGCCACAGAGTCCCGGGCCGCTGTTGCCGGTGGTATTACCAGCTATATGGAAATGCCCAATTGCAATCCGCTCACAATTAATGCCGAAACGCTGGCAAATAAGCACCAACGAGCAGCCCAAAGCTCAATGGCAAATTACGCTTTTTATCTCGGTGCAACAAATAACAACCTGGAGGATATCAAGCGTATAGATCCCGCAATGACTTGTGGCATAAAGGTTTTTATGGGTGCCTCTACGGGAGATATGTTGGTAGACAATAGAGATACCCTTGAAGCCATATTTTCCTCGACCCCTTTACTGGTGGCAACACACTGCGAAGATACACCAACAATTCTTAACAACGAGCGACTTTTTATCCAACGATTTGGAGAACAGATTCCCTTTCGCGAACATCCTAATATTCGATCTGAAGAGGCCTGTTACCTGTCTTCTTCTCTGGCTGTAGAATTAGCAAAAAAACACGCTACAAGGCTACACGTTTTACATTTAACCACAGCAAAAGAACTGGCACTGTTCTCGTCCGGGGATACAAATAAAAAGCGCATAACGGCTGAAGCCTGTGTCCATCACCTGTTTTTTAATGACTCAGACTACGAGGCAAAGGGCGCCTTGATAAAGTGTAATCCAGCGATAAAAAAACGCACGGATCAAATCGCACTTCAAGAAGCTATCACTACAGACATCATTGATGTTATCGCGACCGACCACGCACCACACACCTGGGAAGAAAAAACCCGAAAATATACCCAAGCGCCGTCGGGATTGCCCCTGGTGCAACATGCATTACTCATGCTATTGGAACTTGTTGACAATGGAACTTTTTCGCTCGAAAAAATAGTCGAAAAAATCGCACATACACCTGCTACGCTGTTTAATGTTAAAGCGCGCGGATTTATCAGAGAAGGTTATTGGGCAGATCTGGTGGTCATCGCCAGAAATAGGAAAACCATTGTCGATCAATCCGAAATCTACTCAAAATGTGGATGGTCTCCCTTTAGCGGACATACTTTTTCGTCTCGCATAGAACAAACCTATGTAAACGGCAAACTAAAATACGACCGGGGGGCGTTTCCAGATACCTCCCCAGGCATTGCACTGGAATTCAGCGAGCGCGACTAAGCGCTCACCGCTTTTGGCACAAGTGCTATATTCATCGCAAGTCCGGCAGAACGTAACCCTGTTCATCCAGATTAGCGCGCACCTGTTTCTTGTTCATTTTTCCGGTTGCAGTCATCGGTATTTCATCAACACAAAGCACATCTGCAGGCAATTGCCATTTCGCAAACTTGGACGAACAGTGCTCAATTACATCTTCCATTGAAACATCAGCACCCGCCCTCAAAACCATCAAAACCAAAGGGCGCTCATCCCAACGAGGATGTGGCTGAGCAACAACACAAGCCATTTCTACCCCATCTATGCCAACAATATGATTTTCCAAATCAACAGACGAAATCCACTCACCGCCACTTTTCACGAGATCTTTCGAACGGTCACTGATGATCAGATATTCTTCCGCATCAATTTTTCCCACATCACCCGTTAACAACCAACCATCATGAAATTTATCTGGCTGTGGATCATGATAGTACTCTGAACATATCCAGGGGCCCCGTATTAATATTTCCCCTACACTTTCTCCATCGTGCGGTAAAGGGTTAAACTCTTCATCGAAGATTTCAAGCTCGATACCTGGCATTAATTGCCCCGCTTTAGCGACGTTTGCAAATTGCTCATCCAGCGACAAATTAATTTGACTTCGTTTAGCAATACGCCGGGAAATGGTTGCCAATGGACTGGTTTCCGTCATTCCCCATCCCTGTATCATTTCCACATCCAGCTCATCATAAAACCAACGAATTAAAGAAGGCGGGGGAGCCGACCCACCACAGGTCAATCGGGACAATGCAGAAAAGTCAAAATTACCGGGGGCTGCCTCAACAACCGACTTAACCCCTTGCCAAATTGTTGGAACTCCGGACGCCATGGTAACGGCTTCAGCACTCATTATTTCACAAAACCGTACCGGGTCCATAAACCTGTGCGGAAATACCTGTTTCGCCCCCAACATGGTCCCAGCCCAGGGCATTCCCCACCCCATGGCATGAAACATGGGCACGATACCAAAAATGCAATCGGTAGCAGACAAACTCAGCGAATCAGTCATACACTGGGTAATTGTATGAAGATACTGGGAGCGATGCTCATACTCTACGCCCTTGGGCTTGCCCGTCGTACCACTTGTGTAACATAAGCCCAAAGGACTGTTTTCATCTATCATGGGCCAGTCATATTGCGTGGGTTTACCTTCAATAAACTCTTCATAGTCTATGGCATTCGGTAGCGTAGTCTGCCACCCCTCAAAGCCCTCTTCCGTGGCAACTATCACACGCTCAACGCTAGGCATTCTGCCCTGAAGCTTTTCCAAAGCAGGAAGCTGCTCCACGTCTACAATTATTACTTTGTCCTGAGCATGTCCAATTATATATTCAAGATCGGTATCGGAAAGCCTGAAATTAAGCGTGTGTAAAACAGCACCCATACCCGCAGTTGCATGATAGGCCTCCAAATGACGGGTATTGTTCCACATAAACGTTGCCACCCTTTCACCAATTTTTACGCCCGCCCCAGACAGCGCGTGGGCTAGTTGATGAGCTCGGTCCCTTACCTCTTTATAAGTCTGGCGACGAACACCGGTCTCGGTTACTGTAATCAGTTCTTCCTCCGGTGCCACTCGAGCACCCCGGTCCATCAATGTAGACATCAATAGTGGTGTATGTTGCATTGCCATTTGGTATTCATCCTCTCCAAAATAATAATTCCATAAAACGCATAGTTACTAGTGTTGATACTATTTACTCGCTCATAAAACGTCTCTCGTCTGCCATTTGTTTTCGTACAGCAACTAACTCTTGGCACCTTTCTGCATCCGACCACCCGAGGTACCTACTCATCAACAGCGCGATAGGCTCCAATACCAGATCAAGCTCTTGCGGTTCATACCAGACTATTCGCAATCTTCTATATACCACGTCCTCAAGTGTCAATGCACTTTCTCGGGTTATCGCCCAATCTATTTCACCAACAAATATACAGGATGATTCTGCAACCGGCTGGCGGCCCAAAACAATAACCTGGGATGCTTCACCCCCATATAATCTAACCATACGCAAGGCATTTTTGTCTGTTAGGCCATAGATGCTTTTCAGCTTTGCAACTTCCTGATCAACACTCTCTATATCCCCACCCGGCAAAAGAGACAATGGATCCTTGCAAGCCAGGTCATAGCCCAGCGATTTCCCAACCACAACCAGGGCTTCCTCTGCCATTTTACGAAAACCTGTCAGCTTGCCTCCCGCCATGCTGATTAGACCCGTCGTATCACTCACCCATATTTCGTCTTTGCGGGACAATTCTCTAGAAGATTTACCCGGTTGGTGAACCAGTGGCCGTAAGCCTGCCCAAGCCGCAACAATATGCCGTTTCTGTATCTTAGCCTTTGGAAAAAAATCTGGCAGCACATCCAGTAAGTAGTCGACATCCTCTGCCAATACCCGGGGCCATAAAGTTGGTGGCCCATCATATGAAGTATCAGTAGTACCAATGTAGGTTATATCCCCCCGTGGAATAGCGAATATCGAGCGACCATCGTGGGTATCCATTACCAGTATGCTGCTAAGCGGTAAACATTCATGTGGCACAGCAATGTGTACCCCTTTTGAGAGGTGCAGTTTTACCTTTGCCGGATAGTTTTCCCAATTTTTAATGGATTTCTCTACCCAGGGGCCAGTGGCATTGACAACAACTTTGGATTTTATTCTCAAGTCTCTGCCGCTTATCTTACATCGTACACGTAGACCCCCGATTTGCTGGTCTTGCAAATCCAGCCCGGTAACCTCTGCATAATTGAGAGTCATCGCACCATCAGACTGCGCAGCTCTGAGCACAGCCAATACCAGACGCGCATCATCTGTGACATATTCGCGATACGCACAACCCAGGGCAAATGTGTCACTATCAAGACAAGGTTCAAACTCAACCAGTTCACGTCTACTAAAGTTTTTATGCCTGTCCTTTGCACGCACAGCACCCAAACGCTCATAGATGCCTATGCCCACACGAAACTTAAGCAGAGACAGCTGAGATTTAAGCGGAAATAACATCCACGCTGGTTCTGCCAGGTGGGGGGCCATCTGATGAACTTTTTTGCGCTCCAGGGCGGTTTCCCGAACTAAACCAATATCACCCATGGCCAAATACCGCAAACCGCCATGAATAAGCTTGGAGGATTTACTCGAGGTACCCGAAGCAAAGTCATTGGCCTCAAGCAAAGCCACCTTCAACCCACATTTTGCAGCGTGGCGCGCAATACCCGCGCCGGTAATGCCTCCGCCGACAATGGCAAGGTCGAATTCTATGGATTCAAATGCCGCAATATTTCGCGAGTGAGAAACGTTCAAAACGAGGATTCACTGGTCCGATACCCCATTCTAACAGACATCAGCCCCCAGCAGGCAAATAGCACTGGAATTCACAAGCATTCCGAGGCAAGCAATAGCAATCTCTACCGATGCTTCTTACCTATACACAGGTAGGGGCCTGGCTTACCAAATTTAGGATTCAGATAGTTCTGATTCGAGCGACACCTTGTTTCGCCCATTACTTTTAGCATGATAAAGTGCCGCGTCTGCGCGATTAATGAAATCGCTGGTGCTTTCCTCAAGTATATATTCTGAGACACCCAGAGAAATGGTTACTTTCTCAACTGGAATATCACCTTCTCCCTGAATAGTTTGCGCTTCCACTATTGCGCGGATACTCTCAGCAAGCATTGATGCCCCCATCAAGCCCGTGGAGGGTAGAAGTAATGCAAATTCTTCGCCACCGTATCGCGCGATAAAATCTCGCCCCTTAACACACTGTTTCATTTCCTGTGCAACATAACGGATAACAGCATCACCAAATAAATGCCCATGCGTATCGTTAAACCGTTTGAAATGGTCGATATCAATAATAACCAAACTAAGTGGTTCATCCTTTTCTTCACTGTCAGCCGTCATTTTTTCAATGACCTCGTTAAACGACCGCCGGTTAGAAATACCCGTGAGCGCATCCGTTCGCGAATCACGATCCAGCTGACTCACCTGAGCACGTAACTCACCAAGCTCGTCAGACATACTGCTCAAGGTCAAGTTCACTTTCTGAGATGCAATTTTAGACTGGCTGGTTTCAGTAACAAGTACAGATATCAACTCTCTTAGTAACTCTGGCGATGGATTGTCTTTGAGTTTTTTACCGCAACTCTCCAATACTTCGGTATAATCATCCATACCATTCTGGAGATCATCCAGATGACCAAGGACGCACTCCACGGCGTCCGTCATTGAGCCCCGCAATACGTTAACTTCTGAGCGTAAACTCTCCAGGAAAAAGCGTTCATAAAAATCACGACAAACAGCCGGAGTGAATTCCATTCCACTGAGCACATATGCATCTATCTGAGTGCATAGTTCTGGATTATTCTGGGTGATATAGTCAAACCATACAGCATAATTTTGCGGTATGGCCGGCACTCTGCGATCACTCATCACCGGCAACACCTGCTTAAGGAGCACCACCGATTCTTCCAATGTCAGATCAAACGCTGTGTCCAAAAAAAATTCTCCCGGAGAAAAAAGCGACTCCGCAACATTAAATTTAGACCAAACTACGCAAGATACAATTTTTTTGAATGGATATTTGTTGAAATCAGGACATGTCGCAGTTGTCATGAAACCTGGATGCCAATTCCTGACAAAGCAAATGCGTCAAAAACACCAACTCCTGGCCTTTCTGGCCAAGTATTCTGCACACCAAATTTTTTATTATTAATATTCAATGGCTTATAAATTTGCAAAAGTTGGCACAAGAAATGAATGTAGTGAATGTAGATATCTGGACAATTAAACAGTGATCAAAAATAGTTGAGATCAAAAATGAATAATCACAATCACTTGAATAGAATCATCCACCCTAGAGCTAACTTGAAAGCAGTTTTATTGTTGATTGTAGTATTTGGGCTATTCGGCCTATGGGCCGATGCTCAAATTGCCAATGACTCCAGTCTAATGAATTGGCACGAGAATTTTAAAAAAATCGAGAATGGAGAGATATGTTTAGATTTCTCAAGCTATTTAAACATCTGCCGATTATAAGGAGCAGCAAATGGCAATGCCAGGGTTCGTCCACAAGCTAGGTCTGGATAAGCAAAATGCATGGATTTCAGGTGTATGCGCAGGCTTTGCGCGACTAATAAACATAGACTTGAAACTTTGCCGTTTGTGTACATTCATCGCGGCACTTTTTTTTACCAAATGGATTATCGCCGCTTATGTAGTTGCATGGTTCGCCCTTGACGAGCGCTAAGCGAGGGTCTCGTCTAGTCTGAATAAGTCAGGGGCTTAGACAAAGGTCGCATTTACCATGAAATACCGCTGACTTAAACGGGTGAGAATCATTGAACAGTCAAAATAATAAATCCCTTTCCCAAAAGCTTACCCAATGGTGTAGAACTTATGTCGCCATCGCCACCCTCAGTTTAATCTCAGGCTGCGCGTCCTACCATTCGGCCAATACCTTGATTCGTACGCAAAATCCCGAAGGGGCTGATCTACTGCAGCAAATCCACCCTGGCAACACACACGCAGGCTGGCTACGTGCCAAAATCGGACAGCCAAGCAGTATCACCCACAATGAGGCGGGCAGCGAATTGTGGCGCTACGACAATATCCAATCCCGGACAAAACACTTTAAGCTTATACCACTACTTAAGGTTACCTTAAAAAGTGAACAAGCTATCCAATATTGGTTCGAGATTGCAAATGATAGAGTCATTGGATACTGGACACATATTGCAGATGGCAGCACTCCAGCTATTGCTTCAGTAATAGACACACCCGACTAACCCTGCTTAAGCGCACGATGCATCTGATACCAGTAATTCACCGAGACCTTGGTTACGAAAAATTTCCAGAAACACACATCTTTGTCACGCGCTATGCTGCGTGTGTCCGCGCACATTTTACCCTGTCAGATTTACCCACATATTTTGTTACTGCCTGTGGATAAGTCTGAGGATAAGTTAATTGCAAGTTTTTCTCGATTTCTCGTTCTTAACGATTTCCAGAAAGTAAAATCTTGATAAATTCCATTATAACTTATATATTTCAATAGCATACAGGATATATGTAATCCTATAGATTAACGATATCGGGCATCTACCTATCCTGCCTAGGCTAAAATCCCTTCTGTGAATAACCTGCCTACACTATAGGTCAGTGACCACTCACATTGCGCGCCAATGTTTCCAATACAATTACGCCGATAGCAAGAATTTCTCTGCCGTTAGGCTACAACAATCAAACATAGTTGCGAAAGGCGACTTTAGTTAAGTCAACAAGGAATTTAGATAAAAACCCCTGTTATTTTAGAACCTGATCCTCGGGAAGTTTTACAGGTTGGCGATCTAAAGTGAACGGCCGAATCAGGGTAAATATAGCGGGATCCAGCACCCTGGTTTGTGTCATGTCTGCACGATGGGCAAAACCCGCCTTACTGGCCCTGGCTTCAGAATCCTGATGCTGTCCTGAGGAGGGCATTGCCGATGCTACAACACCAGTTTGGGTGAAGTTTTCCACCTGCCTGGCCATGCCAGAGACCATCTTGCCGCCCTGCGTGCCTTCACTGCCCGCAGTAATAGCCGGAACAGCTAATATACAAAGTACCAGCATACTTACACCGCGCTTCATTCCGTACATCCAGTTTCTCATTTTATCTGATACTCCATCATCCAGATTATTCGATGTCCGTCATTTTGAATAGAATCACTGGAAGCAAGGGGAACCGACCAGCGTAACTTTCCATGTAAGAGCCCATTGAGTAGTGTTACGTCCCACCCCATTCCGACACTCGCCATCCCCCCGTTAATGCCGGGGTACTCTCCGACAAATTTTTGTTTTCCGAGCGCAAAATCAGCCAGTAATAAAAATGCGCCATATTGTGGCTGTTGTGGAAATATCCGCAGCTCACTGCCGAGAAAAATCCCACTTTCAGCAGAAAAATCAGAACGATCAAATCCCCGCACCCGATTAGCCCCACCAAGTCCCATTTCCAGAGATGCAGGCAAAGGCCGTTGGCTATATTGGGCTACCAGAGAAATATTTAACTCCTGTTCGCTGGCCAAGCCCGGCAGAACAACCAGCTTTTGAAAAGTGCTATCCAATCTTGCTCGCCAGAAAAAGTGCTTCTGATCCGGGAAGGTGCTATCGCTGATATCCCCTCCATTCAATTCAAATCTGATATCAGAGCGTGTTTTATAAACATCACTAGTCAATTCATTTTCCACCGCTGCAAGCAAATACCAGAACTTCTGATTTTCTAATTCCATACCATTGTCAGCTACTGATTTCAGCTTCAATGACTGCCATGAGTTGCCCAATTGCCAGTTCCAGGAGTGTCTGCGAGAACGCCGCATAACGCGCTTTATGGTAACTTGTGCCGCGCGTGTATCACCATCCAGCTGTTCACTCAAATCATCAAAATCAAAATTCGAATTTGAAATTCCGACATTCAGCGTAGTGGCTAAATCAAACACCGGAAATTGATAATCAATATAGCCATAACTGCTATTGTTCGGATTCCATGATTGCAAAACTGATGCTTCCAGACTGTCACCAATTCCAAAGGGACCGTGCCAATTAACCCTTGCAATACTTCGTTGTCGCCCGGTATATTTATCTCCATCATTGTCCACCCGAATTATGGCTGAAAATGGCTGGGCAACATTCAAGGTGAGTGCAAGCTGTGTATCCCCCACATTTTCCCCGGCATTAAAATTTGCCTGTACATCAACACCTGCCAAATCGTTAACTAAATACAATGCAGATTCCACCTCAGTTTCGGTTACGAATTTACCCACTAAGTCACTAAACTGCTTGTCTATCAATACACCCGGGCGATGTGCAGCACCCTCAATGTCTACTTTCGCCAGCTGCCCGGGCAGCACGCTAAACGCTACCTTTCGTTCCACTGTTTGCGCCGGTATATAAGCAACTGCCAATGGTATGCCGTGTGAACGATAAAATTGAGCAAGGTTCTCCGCCACTTGCTCCAGCTGTACAAGAGAAGGTCCGCGTCTAGCTTGTTGGCCATGAATCAATGTCATTAAAGCCCTGCTTTCCGTTTCACTTAAACTAGAGGCTCGGCTGTGAACAGACATTGACTGAAGTAATTTACCAATTTCTGTCATTTCCCTTTGAGTAAAACCATGGGACCCCGGTTGAATCTGCTGCTCAATACCTGACAACTCATCTGCCAGAAATTTATCAACCGCATCAACCGTCAAATCCGCATTTGCAATCACCTCAAAGTTAGAAATGTAAAGCGCATCGATATCCAGGCGCATACTTGTGGCGGGGTTAGGGTCTCTTGCGTCAACCCCAGGAATAAGCTGAACAGCATGGGAGCTCTGACTAATCACCCCACAGAAAAAAAGCAATAAAATTCCAACGGCCCACAGTAAGTAACGGTGACGCCGTGTGCCTCTTGGATTGATTTGTAATGGTTGTATGTGCGAGTTGTTTACTTTACGGCGTTGCTCAGTAGCGTCTTCAAGCGCATCACCACTACCCGCTGTGGCAAATTGATCGACCACATCAGCTCTGATATCGCGATAGGCTTCCAGAGACATTTCGCCCGCGGCATAAGCTTTAACCACCTGCCGTAAACGACCACTTTCGGGGCTTAATTTCATTAAACTCATCGTATTACCCTTACCAGCCGAAACCCCGTCAGATGATCAGCGTTACCATCGTGCACCCTTACCGTTTGTGCACTACACTCAGAAATTGGATCGATGAAAGCTCCTCCCATGGCCATTAGCTGCCCGCCATTAAATACCCACTCCTGCACATTTCCTGCGGTATGCAATAAACCATATGCGTTTTCCTCACCGGAAGAGGTTGTGGCCAATTGTTGACCCCGCTCTACACCTGCCGCTTCAACCAGACAATTACGGTTCGGATCCAAAAACGCACTTTCATTACGCGTAGCCAACTGCCACTCCTCCACAGTTGGCAACCTATAGGTATACCCAGTACGCTCAGACAACCAGCGTGCATAGCTCAATGCTGTATCTTTGGTGATTCCAGTCACAGGAAGATTCTCGTTTGCAGGGAGTTCACAACGCTTGTCAGCTTTACAAAATGCGCTTACTTCCCCCCAGGACGTTTCTTGTTTGGAAATAGCAAAGCGCTTGCCAGCATCATTAGACACGACAACCAAATAAGGTACACTCTCCGAGTGAAGAGAACCTGCACCACGCATCTTGTCTCTGCAAAAACCACTGCGACCTGGCTGCCTCCCAGACCCGACCAGATACTGCATGGCGCATGGGTCGAGCTCAATCGAGGAAAGCAGTTTATTTTCACCAAACTGCAATATGGCAGCCTGCTTAATGGACATAGCCTTGTCCTGATCAGTCTCACCGACCAGGCGAACACATTGCGCAAGGCCTTGCATAAGTACACTACCTGCACGAACTGAGTGGCTTGGATAATTTTCTACCAACTTGCTAAATGACACGTTCAAATCGAAGAAATTAAGACTTTGGCATGGCAAGTTATCACGCAACGAGGAAATCTCTCGCTCAAACCTGCTGAACTCTTCCTGTAAAGAAATCTCTGTCGCCTTACGAATGAATTCGCTATGCGCAACGTCAATTTGCACACCCAAATACTCCAGAGAATCGTAGTCAAAAACCAGATGTTTTGTTTCTTCAAAAAGCTCTCGTGCATAACCTGACTCATTCTGTTCCAGTAAACGCGGTAAAGTCGCGATAAAAGCTTGCCCCGCTTCATGCTTCAAAAAGGCAGCTTCTGGACTTTCAGGAAAATAACTTTCATACATGCCAATCTTATCTTTCACCTGGACATACCATTCGGGCGAAATAATTTTTTCATTGAGCAAAGTATTTATATCACTCGTAAGGCGTGCTCTCAAAACCGAATAACCTAACTGGTACTTTCCACCGTCAACAAAGTTATTCGCACGGAGCAACAATGAAAACGCGTCCTCAAAACTATCTGTTGCTTCCATCTCCTGTTTGTACAAACCAAGAATAGTGGCCCGTAATTCACCAGTTGATTCTCGGGCTTCATCAAGCTTGCCAAGCTGCACAAATTCCTCAGATAACTGCTCTTCCCAAAAGGGATCAAATGTTGGGGATTCGACCAATCCTCCAATTCGAACAATTTGCGCATCAATCAGCGCATCTGACGCGGCAGTCTGTTTAACATTAGTGATATTGGTTGCGTCAACGACCAAAAGGCTAATACTGATAAGAGCGGCGGCTGCAATTCCTGAACCTGCAAACCAGTACCACAGCGGTACAGACTGCAAAAGCTTATCTGTAACTTCCGTCATCGACTTCGGCCGCTCACTTCGACGGAAAGACAAGATCCGCTCAAGCATATTCCATTTTCTACGCGACAATCGTTTTAAACGCTCTGGGCGTAACATCTCACGTTCTGCTACGTCCGCTCCCTTGCGATCAAAAGGGTGTCGACCAGAAAGTATTTGATAAATAACGATTCCCAGAGAATAAATATCGTCGACTGGAATAGGGGCTTCACCCGCTAACATTTCAAAGCTGGCATACGCCGGGGTCAAAGCTGCCAGCTTGGCAGGGTCAAACACGGTATTCTCGTCCGACTCTCGATTTATATGCACGGCTCGGGCAATTCCAAAATCGAGTATTTTCGAAGTACGATCCTTACAAACAAAAACGTTTCCCGGTTTAAAATCAGCATGGGTAATACCCGCATCATGGGCGCGTTTCAGTCCTGCGCACATATCGGTAATAATGGACCATGCCAGCTCATCCGGCATACCCTGAGGATACTTCTTGATAAGCTGGGCCAACTCGCTGCCTTCCAACAACTCCATAGTCATGAAGGGGGTATCCCCTTCCTTATCAAAATCATAGATAGAAACTATGTTGGGATGTGACAGCGCCTGGGACTTTGACGCCTCGCGTTGAAGCGCTATAAAGGCCTCAGGATGTTCCCGGAAATCACTGTTTAGTACTTTGATAGCAAGATAGGGGTTGCGATCCCGTGCTTCTACCTTTCTCAGATCCTTGGCTTTGAAAACCGTACCCATGCCGCCGGAACCCAGCTGAATGTCCAATACAAAACGCTGTTTTAATACCTTGGGTGGGGAAGCCATGCCTGTTCTTCCACCACTTATATCCAGTCGAAGCACTGTGATATCGTCACTGGTCGGATTATCCGCCTGATTGATTTTTTCGGAACTCAATGAAGTTCACACGCTCGAGAGAGAATAAGAGAAACGTTGTCTCGTGCTCCTCGCTCCAAACATACACGCAACATATCCTGCGAGCAGCGATGGATATTTTGGCCAGACATCATTTCCGATATCTCGTCAAAATTTATTTCTCTATAAAGTCCGTCACTGCACAATAGAAAGGTATCACCGGGTTCAACATCAAATACAGCAACGTCCAGTACAAGGTTTTCCTGGCCCCCTACAGCACGAGTTATGACATTGGTATCTTTACTAAGTGCCGTATGCTCAGATATCAAACCCTCATCCAATAAATCCGCGATAGGGTTGTGATCTCTGGTTATTTGTTCCAGCTTTTGATTACGCAAACGATAAAGCCGACTATCGCCAGCCCATAAGCTCACACCAACCTTATCATTAGCCAATAAGGTAACAATGGTACTGCCTATGGTTTGCCCTTCATTATGCAGGCGCGAATGTGCCCGAAGACTACGGTTCACGTCAACAATGATGTCATCTACGGCATCCAGCAACCCCGTTAGTGATTCGGCACTTCTAACCTCGGAAAGCGCCTCAGTGATACTGCTACTGGCCAAGTCTCCAGAGGAGTGCCCACCCATTCCGTCAGCAACCGCCCACAAGCCAATATCTGATCGAACCAGGACCGAATCCTCGTTGACTGTTCTTCGTATCCCAACGTGGGACTCGCTGGCACAACTCCATTTGATTCCCATGGAAAAACTATCGACTCACGTGCTTGAAATGCACGACACATTGTGCGAATTGATCACCATTAAAACAAATGCTGCCTTCTCCCCACAGACGTAGTTTGTTTCGCCTTAGGAAACGCACTTGCTCATCTTCGGAACGCACAAAAGAACCATTTGTGCTGCAGTCAGACAACATAAAACATGTACCCTGCCACTGAATATGGGCATGAGTTTTTGACGTAGCACTTTGAGGGAAACAGATATCCGCTCCGACATCTCTGCCGACAACCAGGAATTGAGTACTATCCAGCACGACCGGCGCACTGCTATTATCCCAATGAAGCTCCAATCCAACATCGCCAATGGCGGCGCTTTCAGGTTGATCCTGCTGTGATTTCTGCCGAGCATCCATGCTTGGATTTCGCCTCCGTTTTATGCCTATACTCTGAGAGCATACGCGATAAACCGGTACTCTATCTGCGATCTAGCTCACGGGAAATCAAGATAAAATTATCTTCCAATAGGCTTAGAATCACTGCCTCCCTGTTTGACGACCTGTTTGACGATCAGGTGTTGATTACCGATAGCCGATGATCGGTAGTAAAATAGCTATCAATGTAAATATGTAAACATGCGGCGACGATAATGGCCTACCAAAGGGTTTTCTTTTTCAAGCAGATCAAAAATTCTAATCATGGTCGTGCGCCCAATATCATCCTTATATTTTCGATCTGACTGCAATATAGACAGACACAACTCCAAGGCCTCTTCATAATTATACTGGGTTACATTTTTGAGTGCGCATTGATACTTAATATCAAGCTTGTCTGGATCCTGTTCTAGACTTTTTTGTAATTCGTCAAGGCTGGGGAACTCGGCAGCCTCCTGCGCCAGAGACAATCTCATAGCGGGACGTTTTCGAGCAGAAAACTCTTCAGAAATGTTATCCAGCGCTTTTGCAGCAGCGTCCAACTGATTCATACGAACAAGTAAATCAGCATTTTCCACCTGAAAAACAATATTATTCGGCTCACTCAGCAGTGCCTGCTGAACCAATGCCTGCGCGGCCTCAAATTCATTGGCAGCCAGGAAAGTCCCAAGTTGCTCAGCAAAATTATCCGAACTGCTCGCTGTATGCGTATCAAGCATTTTCCGGAGATCACTTTCTTCCTGAGGGCCATCGGCTTGCTCAACAATCTGTCCATCACTGATGATGCGTAACGCCGGCAGTGCCTGAACCTTTAAATGTTGTGCCAGTGACTGATCACGAGCAACATCTGCCAGGCCCAATGCGAATTTCCCAGCATATTCGGCGACAAGCCTTTGGAGGGCATCTTTCATCTGCACCGACTCTGGCATCTGCTCTGCCCAAAAAACGATACAAACCGGCATCTGCCGAGATTTATCTATAACATCACTTTGAAAGCTATCTGCAGCAACTTCAAATATAGAGGATTCGAAACTCATTAAAGAACTCATGGTAACGTGGCGAGTAGCCCGGGATACTTAGTCTACAAAATTTTTCTCAATATTACCTTATCCAGGATCAGCCTCTGAACCGCTATCTGTCCTCAATATTGTACGCAATGCCTGTTTTGCGGTCTTTCCTTCATGCAATACACCATAAACGGCCCGCGCGATAGGCATGTCAATCTCATACTGCTCAGCCAAATCTACAACCACACGGCAGCTTTTGACTCCCTCAGCGACCATATTCATTTCATCAATAATGTTTTCAATTGCTCGTCCTTTGCCAAGTTCCACACCCACCGCGTGATTACGGCTCAAAGCACTGCTACAGGTGGCAATAAGATCTCCCATCCCAGCCAAGCCGGCAAAGGTCTCCGGCCGCCCCCCCATCACCACCCCTAAACGGGTCAGCTCAGCAAGCCCGCGAGTAATCACACCTGCTTTAGTATTGTCTCCTGCACTCATACCGTCTCCCATACCCGCGGCTATAGCCACTACATTTTTTAATGCACCACCCAATTCACACCCCACAACATCGGTACTGGTATAAACCCTGAACATGGCAGATTGAAAAACATTTTGCAGTTGTGGTAGCGCACTTTCCTGAGACATTGCTAACACCGTGGCGGCCGCTTGCCCGGCAATGATCTCCCGAGCCAAATTGGGACCCGACAATACGCCAACCGGATGATTTGGTAAAATTTCTTCAATAATCTGAGACATCCTAAAATTGGTTTTTGGCTCAAGCCCCTTAGTCAGGCTGACCACAGGTACCCAAGGTCTAATATCGCCTTTTATTTGTTCAATGATTTGCCTGAACCCGTGGGAAGGAATGCCTACAACTACTAAATCTGATTCACCAACAATTTCATTAAGCTGGGACGATGCAATCAGTTTTTTACGCAGCTGGCCTCCTGGCAGATATTTTTCGTTCGTATGGGATGTATTAATTTCATCAACTGTTGACGATTTTCTAGCCCACAAAGTAGCATGCGAGTGGGACGAGATAAGAGAAGCGACCGTACATCCCCAAGACCCACCGCCCAACACTGCCACTTTAAGTTTCACGCTCCGCTCTCCCAATCTATTTCGAACCTGTTTTACCCAATCATCAAGCAGTGCTCGCGCTCTTTATCCTGCCGCTTGTAGCTAACAAAAGGGCACTCAGCATACTTTTTGGCTATCAAACTGCTGCTGAGTGCTTACCTCAATCCACCCGGTCCCGTTATCCTGGCTGGCAAACGTGACTTGATTTAATTCCTCTGTAATGCCCAGCATCGCCGATTCTACACAGGCCACCGAATTATTTTGCTCACTCATATGGCCTATTACAACATGCTGCAAATCATCATGATTTACACCGACCAGAAACTCAGCTGTTTGCGCATTGGATAAATGGCCATGCAAACCGCCTACACGCTGTTTGATATGTGCTGGGTAACTGCTATTTTCAAGCATGGGAATATCATGATTGCTCTCTACCAGTAAAGCATCGCAGCCTCTATAACAAGCTTCCACATGAGGTGTAATATGACCGATGTCCGTTAAAACACCTATTTGGACCGACTCATCACCAAAAATATATTGCAGTGGCTCACGTGCATCGTGAGGCACAGAAACAGGCTTCACCCAGATATCACCAAGCACGATTTGTCTTTCATCTTCCACAACATGAAGCGCAATGTCCTGGCTATTGAGCAGCGTAACTTCCTTTTCTTTACCACGATTCACCCCCCGAACACCACGGGCACGCGCAGTCCCATGAGAAGCAAAAACCGGAATACCATATTTGCGGGCCAGGGGCAGAACACCTCGGATATGATCACCATGTTCGTGGGTAACCAGAATACCAGTAAGATCTTCAGCAGCCAGGTTCAACTTCTCCAAACGCATTACGGTTTGTTTAAGGGTAAACCCGCAATCAACCAAATAATTTTTGCTTCCTTTGCTGATCAGCGTTCCATTTCCACGGCTACCACTGCCTAACGAGGCAAAGCGCCAAACTCCGGGAATGGCCAATGTGCCGCCGCTAACCGGCAAAATCTCTGAGCAACGTAAGCAACTGCTGGCTGATATCCACCTTTGCCAGCTGATCATCTGCTTTATAAATTCGCACAACCTGGGCCTCATCCTCTGCCACCAGGTGTATTTGCAGTGTTACAGAATCATCCTTAGAACCAAAACTGAACAGATTTTTAATAAATCCAGACTTCTTATCCTGGACCAGGTCTTCCGCGGTGATATCCACATAAAAGATACCTGCACTGCGATCTAAATCCGTGACATTTATTTCCGCATTATTCAATGCTTGACCCACTACGGCCCAGGCACGATTAAAATCCAGGTTAAAGCGCAAAAATGGATCGCCACTATTGTCAGAAAAAATTTCTGCTTTTTTTCTACTAGCGAGCTCCGTTGCCTGTTTTGACTCAGCACGTTGTGTGACATCTGCGGCGATATAAGCTCCAAGTTCATTAAGCAAAACCGCTTCAATAGTTTGCAGTGAAGAACTCTCGGGCCAACTATTCGACCCGGAATTGCTTTGCTCATCATTTTCTTGCCGAACGTATATTTCCGTAGAGCCGATGCGCAAACCCTGCTCTACCCTTAAATAAAGCCTATCCCGACCACCTTCCGCAGACTCTGATATCTTTGCAGTTAGCAATAAACTGCGCACAATATCACGATAACCAGCATCGGACTCAAGCTCCAGCCACTGCGTTTTAAGTGTCCCTTGCTGCGGGTCTTCGCCTGCGAGACTTACGCCGTTGTCAGCCAGAAACTGTTTAACTTTGGGCCAAACAATGGAAGGTTTTTGAGCAACCACCAACCAGCGCTCCTCACCCAGCTTTTGTATCTTAACTTGTTGGCCATTTTCCCGGGCAAAAACCGGGTTGGGTCGCGGCGCTTCATGGCTATAGAAAACTGTTCTTGGCTGCTCATCCAACTGGGGGATAGCAAGAGAATCCTGGAGTGTTTTATCACTCAGATCATTCGGCACCACAAGCGGAGGCGCTTGCTCTGCCTGCAAATAATCATCACTGCGATTTACAAAAATACCTTTGTCGTCATTCATCCACCCACAACTACTAAGCGTGCAGCCAAACAACAATACAATTATCATACGCAACATCGCGTCTATAACCTTAACCTTGCCACGGTATTTGTTGCTCACAAAAGTGCCATCGCTTTCAGACAAGCACGTAATTCTTCCTGCTTTCCACTGGACATGGGAAGCAGCGGTAAACGAATACCCGACTGTATTTTCCCCATTTCATACAAAGCCCATTTAACCGGCGTAGGATTGGGCTCTATAAATAATGCATGGTGCAACGGCTGCAATAGCGCATCCAGTTCTGTTGCTCGAGCACTATCGCCAGTCAGCTGCGCCTCACAAACTTTGGCAACCAGTGCAGGACATACATTGGCAGTTACGGATATCGTGCCGCAAGCACCAAGACCCATCATTTGCAGAGTTTGCGCGTCTTCACCGGACAGAACAAAAAAATCACTTTCACTTTGCGATAAAATATCAGTGACCCGATTTGGGTCTCCACAAGCTTCCTTGATACCGATAATATTTTCGATTTTTGACAGGCGACCGACGGTTTCCGGCAACAAGTCTACCGCTGTACGAGGCGGGACATTGTATAACACAATTGGACTATCTATCGTCAACGCCAAGTGTTCGTAGTGCCGATACAAACCCTCCTGCGTCGGCCGATTATAATACGGCGTTACCACCAGACAGGCATCTACTCCTACAGCAACCGCTTGCTTTGATAGGTGCACTGCTTCCTCTGTAGCGTTACCGCCAGTGCCGGCAATAACCGGAATACGTTTATTCACCCGATCAACGGTAAACTGTATAACCTCAAGATGCTCTTCTACAGTAAGCGTAGCCGACTCCCCGGTAGTACCCACTGGAACGATGCCGCAGGTGCCCTGCTCGATATGCCATTCAATCAAGCCTTCAAATGCCGGCCAGTCAATGCCACAATTGGTCGAGCCCTTACTGGGTTCGCCTTGCAGATCTTGCTCTTGGCCGAAACGCTTTTGACCATACATAGGTGTAACCACCGCCACTATGCTACCACTTAGCACGATACGACCCACCCAAGACAAAATTTAAGCTTGTGTAATATATTCATTTTAAAGTATTCGCCACTTTAGGGATTTGCTAAAAGACGCACATAGTACTGGCGCCCCACAGCTATCACAAGGAATCAAACCACCTCCCCCAGAGTTGGCCAGGCATTTAGAATTGCTTTCACCAGGGTAGCCAGGGGAATAGCAAAAAACACACCCCAGATTCCCCATATTCCACCAAAGAATAATACGGCAACGATAATGGCTATAGGATGTAAATCTACCGCTTCAGAAAAAAGCAGCGGTACAAGGACATTGCCATCCACTGCCTGAATAATGGAGTAAGCAACAAACAATGAGAACAGATCTACAGACCAACCCCACTGAAGAAAGCCCACTAGCAGAACAGGAATAGTCACTATCGCAGCACCCACAAAAGGTATTAACACGCTAACACCCACAAGAAAACTCAGCAATGCAGCATAATGCAAATCCAGGAACACAAATGTTGCATAAGACACTGCTCCTACAATAAATATTTCGATGACCTTACCGCGCACATAGTTGGCAATTTGAATACTCATCTCTGCACCCACCTGGTTGAGCAAAGGCCGGTCTGTCGGCAATATGCCAATACACCACTGCATAATCAGATCGCGATCCTTTAAAAAGAAAAAGACAGAAATAGGTACCAATACCAAATAAATAAGCCACCCAACAAGAGAGGGTAACTGCGTTACCGTTGTTTCCAGCAATGAGCGGCCATAATCACCCAACTGGCCGCTAATAAGACCTAACCACACTTCTACCTGATCAGGATCAATAAATTCCGGGAATGTTGCCGGCAACTCGCGAATCAGGATCTGCAACTTTTCCAGTAACTGAGGTACGGAACTGACAAGCTCGGTCAACTGACGGGAAACCAGGGGAAACAGAAAAAGTAACATCCCGGTCACAATGCCAATAAACACAAGAAAAGTAATATATACAGCGCCTCTGCGAGGCACGTGCCAGGTTACCAGACGGGCAACCAGACCCTGTAACAGAAATGCCAGCACAAAGCCTGTCAATACAGGAGCCAGCAGGCCACCAAAAAAAGCCAGCATGCCGAAAATCACAAACAACAGCACCACGAGAAAAATTGCCTCTTCATTGGAAAAATGGCGATTAATCCAACTTCCAATAACATCCAAAAAGTGCATCTTTAACCGTCCTTTTTTTGCAGCAAATATACGTAAATTCCATTTTCCTCAGAAGATTCAAGCAACAGATTGCCGCTTTGATCAGCAAATACTTTAAAATCACGCAGGGAGCCAGGATCAGTTGCAATTACCTTCAGCAGCTCCCCTGCAGACATTCCATTTAGAGTCAATTTTGCCTTCAGAAGCGGCATCGGACAGCTCAGACCTTTTACGTCCAAAATGTGATTGGGTTCAGATAGTTTATTCATCCTGATAGTATCGCACAGCCACGGGGAACTTTTACTACCTATAAGGAATCCATCAGGTATGATTATAAATTCCTTACCTTTTGATG
This sequence comes from Pseudomonadales bacterium, assembly GCA_019090385.1. Taxonomy (GTDB): domain Bacteria; phylum Pseudomonadota; class Gammaproteobacteria; order Pseudomonadales; family Azotimanducaceae; genus DC-out156. The sequence goes on from JAHRWB010000017.1 coordinate 74,354, forward strand.
AACCAGTGGCTACCCCCAAATTTAATAATCTCCGGACGCTATTGCTACACTTGTGTACAAGACCTGCGGCTGTAGTATTCACCTTTTGTGGCCGCAAACATAAAATCGCTAAAAAGCTAGGCAAGCTGTCCGCTATTGCTCTATTTTGCTGCTTCTCAAGTGCCTCCACACGTCATGAATTGCCGGAGTTGGGTGATACTTCCTCGGCCAACGTCTCACCCGCCATCGAACGAATTATAGGAGAAGATCTGCTAAGACAAATCCGGGCACAACTGCCCACTGTCGACGATCCCATCCTGAAATACTATACCGAATTACATCTCTATAACCTCGCGGTTCATTCGGAACTCAAAGACAAAAGTCTTCACCCGGTATTAATAGACAGCAGTGACATTAATGCCTTTGCAGCACCGGGTGGTGTAGTGGGTATCAATGCGGGGCTTTACCTGTATGCCCATGACATACATGAATTCTCGTCGGTATTGGCCCATGAACTCGCACATTTGAGCCAGCGTCATTTTGCACGGGGCGTGGAAATGCAAAAACGCCAAGCTTTGCCCTATGTTGCATCACTACTGGGTGCCATTCTGATTGCCGCAGCCGCAGGTGGAGAGGCTGGCATAGCAGCGCTCAGCACTGCCCAGGCTGCGGCCCAAATGGGCCACTTGCGCTATAGCCGCTCTCGCGAACAAGAGGCAGACCGTCTGGGCATTGATACGCTGTCAATTGCCGGCCTTGATCCCCATGGAATGGAGCGCATGTTTGGACGCATGCAAAGAGCATTCAGGTTTAACCGGCAACCACCCGAATTTATGTTGACCCACCCGGTAACAGAATCTCGCATTGCCGATGCACGGAACCAATCAGCAAAATTTACTGAAGCAAAATATTCCACTTCTCCTGAATATCAAATGATGCGGGCAAGAGTACAAATTCACTATGCCGAAACACCATCTGATGCAATCATGTTATTTCGTGACCAAATAAACCGCGGAGAACGATCAGAAGCAAATTATTACGGACTGACGGTAGCACTTGCCAGGGCAGGTAGATATACAGAAGCCCTGGAATCAGCCAATTCGCTCTACAAACAAAAACCTGAAAGCTTATTGCTTGCAGCCAGCTACGCAGAAATACTGATAATGGCCGGAAAAAATCAACAGGCCATTACCATGCTGAATAGCTGGTTAACCATCAATCCCAACAACCAGCCTATGTCTATCCTATTAGCCAAAGCGCTTAGCAAAGAAAAGCGCTTTGACGAGGCTGCAGACATTCTCCACTCACAATCTATTCTGCACCCCACTGATCATGACGTCTGGTACGAACTGGCAGAAACTACCGGGCTGGCGGGCGATGTGATCGGAGTTCACCAGGCACGGGCAGAATTTTTTGCTTTAGTCGGAAATTACAGAAAGGCTGTTGAGCATTTGGAATACGCACGAGGGCTTGCCAACCGGGGTGATTTTAAACTATCCGCGAAACTCAACCAGCGCATCATAGACTTTCAAAATGAAATAAGAGAGCGCAGTAAAAGTTAGACTACTACCCAATAATCTTTAAACAGGAAAATCCAGCATTCTTTGCAAAGGCAGCATGGCTTTTTTCCTAATATCTTCATCAACGAATATCTCATTATCATCAGACATCAAGGTATCGCGCAAAGACTGTAATTCATTCATTGCCATCCAGGGGCAATGTGCACAACTTCGGCAGGTAGCACCCTCACCCGCCGTTGGCGCTTCAATAAATTTTTTATCCGGCGCTATAGTTCTGAGCTTGTGAAATATCCCACGATCAGTCGCCACAATAAAAACGTCATTATCAAGATCGCGGGCGCCGCGAATTATCTGAGAAGTAGACCCCACCACATCAGCCAACATTACTACTGAGTCAGGTGATTCAGGGTGAACTAATACTGCAGCGTCAGGGTACACTTTCTTGAGATCCAGCAAAGCTTTCGCCTTAAACTCCTCGTGTACGATACATGCACCACTCCACAGCAACATATCTGCCTGGGTTTGCTTTTGTATATAAGCACCTAAATATTTGTCTGGTGCCCAAACAATTTTTTTGCCCTGATCATGCAAATGCTCGACAATGCGAACAGCGTTGCTACTAGTAACCACCCAGTCCGCCATAGACTTAATTTTAGCCGACGTGTTCGCATAAACAACCACTGTACGCTCAGGGTTTGCTTTTAGAAAAGCTTCAAAAGCATCCGCAGGACAGCCCAAATCCAGCGAGCATTCGGATTTAAGCGTAGGCATGAACACGCGCTTTTCCGGTGAGAGAATTTTTGCCGTTTCTCCCATAAATCGAACACCAGCGACAACCAAGGTTTCGGCCGCATGATCACGACCAAAACGCGCCATTTCCAGAGAATCAGAGACTACCCCGCCGGTTTGCTCAGCAAGATTTTGAATTTCACCGTCTACATAATAATGCGCAACCAAAACCGCGTTCTTTTCTCGTAGTAAGCGTCGAATATCACGCAGCAGCTGCTCCCTCTGCTCTGGCAACAACGGGCTTGGCTGGTACAGTGGAATCTCTTCTACCCTAAGGCTGTAATCTGGTAGGCTCATAGTACAAATGGATCTGGTTGTTGGGCATCAGAAGTTTCAAGGGTAGGCAGAATAGCATTTTGGAAACGAAACATGTCACAAACTATATGCAAAGTATAAGAAATGATCAATATGACTCAATATACTCATATACCACCTTCATCGCAAAGGGCAATTTCCTATAGAGGCGTGCCCACATCCAGCATAATAGCCCACTCCTGTGATTTATCGACACGGAAAACCGGATATCGCTGGGGAGAGACCAACCTTGAATAAACATATTTGCTTTCTTAGTTGCTCCCCTTCTCCCTTAAGTCCTTCCTCCACTGACAGTACCTGCCCAATCGCGCAAACAGGCGATTGTGTGCCTCAGGAAAATAATAACGGCAAACTGCTGCCTGTGGCTTTTCAACGAGCGGGATGGACCGTTTCTGTGTTACATCACGATATGCTACATCTCACACCGAACGGTATAAGGATAGGGAACCTTGTACCCGATGAACTCGATCTAATTTGGCTACTGGGCTTTGGTCCACGAGGGAGCTGCTCAGACCGCTTTCAAATTCTATCGCTACTACCCGATCAGTTATTTGTCACGCCACCGCTCACCATGATCCGCTTGCATGCGAAATTTGCGCTATGCCAGGGGCCACTGAGCCATCTTTTTCCTAAAACCTGGGTATCCGGAGACAAGGCCTGGTTAAAACGCAAGATTCTTGAAGGTGGGGACTGGGTCGTTAAACCCACAGCGGGTAGTTATGGAAATAAGGTGTTCAAAATTTCTAGTGATAACCCTAACTTGAACGTTATTCTGGAAACCTTGACGCACTCAAGTTACTGCACTCTGCAAGCCTATCTAGAAAGTGTAAAACAGGGTGAAAAACGTATTTTGATAGCCAATGGTAATATTATCGGCCACTACAAACGTGCCAGTAAAGAGAAATTCAGAACAAATTTAACGACTGACGCTGAAATAAGTGAATGCACCCTGACAAAATCCGAATTAAATATTGTCAGCCAGGTCTTGCACCATTTTACAGAGCTTGGTGTAGGCTTTGCCTCGATAGACCTCGTAGGTGACTATATTATGGAAATAAACGTCGCCAACCCTGGTGGACTAAATACACTAAACACCCTCAACCGTACAGACAGCGCCTTCCTCGCCGCCCAAAGCATCCTGCAAAACAGCCTTGAGCTATTTGTGAAACAGCCTTGAGCGGTTCTTGTAAACAGCCTTGAGCGGTTTTTCTTTCAAACAGCCCGCACCTTCAATACCACCAGTTTTGAACCCCTTAAAACCAAAAACGCGCAATTTCTCAATTTTCTCCTACACTCAAAGGTGATGGCAAAAATTCAGGCTAAAGTAACCATGTCCAAGACATTCATCACCCCAACAATTTCAACAGTACACTCTATTTTGACTTTACTATTTCCGCACACCTCCGTAGAAAGCGTGAGTAAACAATCCTTGGAACCAGCCTATCTGGCAACCTATGCAGATGAGTCTGATCACCTGGTGGCCGTTTGTGCCTGTGACATAGAATTCGCTGCAAACGTATCCTCGGCACTGAGCATGAAGCAACCCGCCATGGCCCATGAAGCAATTCAAGCCGGTAAACTTGACTCGGAATTACACTACAACCTCTATGAAATCATGGGTTTATATACGGAGTTACTCACTGACAAGAGCAGCCCGAAAATACATTTGCGCAATTTATATCAAGAAGACGAGATACCCGAAAACGTTAGTGAATTTTTGAATGTGAATGATGCAAGCATTTTTTGCGCTGATCTGCCCATATATGGCAGCGGCATTTTCGAATTTACCATCGCCTAGTTAGCTCCTATCTAGATACCCTCCTATTCTACGAAATAGCCACTTAACCCAATTGGAAGCTATGGTCGACAAAGCGCAGTAGAGCGAATACTCAAGCTTCCCTAGTACTATATCCCACCACCTTCATACCCCAGGTCGCACTCCTTATCCAGCGCTTGACGCTGGATATTTGACATGTCTAAATGGAAATGATAATAAATTCCTCAGTTTACCAGGGAGAGGATTATGCAATATTCTTCAGAGCAATTTTTGTCTACCCGTATTTTTTCAGGTACTTCTTTCCTTAATACACTTCCAATACTGATATTCGCTGCCCTTTTGACGGGCCAGGCAATCGCCACAACAAGCGATATTGAGGATTCAAGGTACACCAATCCTAGTGTCGCTGTAGACAACACCCCGCCCGCTCTCTTGGTTCAAGAATCCAGCTTACAACGTACCTTTCGAGAAAAATCGCGCACTATAGAAATGCCCTTCATAAAAAATGTTGGGCAGATCAATCAATCCGTGGCGTTCTTCGCACCTACATTTGGAGGAACAGTCTTTGTAAGCAAAAAAGGCGAGCTTATCTACGCCCTTCCCCAAAAGCAGAGTAAAAACCAGCCTTCCCGTGGCGTGGTATTGAAAGAGACAATAGTCGGTTTAGATATTGGAGATATTGTAGGTCAGGTGCCTGCCACTACACGGGTCAATTTCTTCAAAGACAACGATACTTCTAAGTGGCGCAACAATATTGAGACTTTCCGAATGGTCAGTCTGGGCGATATTTACCCGGGCATCAACCTGAGCTTGCATGCCTATGGCAACAATGTTGAGAAGCTGTTTATTGTGGAGCCAAATGCTGAGCCTGGGCGGATCCAGTTGCGTATAGAGGGTGCAGCTGGTTTGAGCCTGGACAAAAATGGACAGATGGTCGTTGCTACTGGCCTGGGACCGGTAGTATTTACCAAACCAGTAGCCTATCAACTGATAGATGGTGAAAAGCACTATGTTGAGGCCTCCTACGTTCTGAAAGCTGACCAGGATTATCAAGCTGTTGTCCAATATGGTTTCAATCTTGGTCCGTACGATAGCAACTATAGCCTCACCATTGATCCTTTACTTGCTTCTACGTTTCTAGGCGGCACAGATGATGATTTTGCTTACGACATGGTATTGGATAAGAACAACAATGTTTACCTTACAGGTAGCACCGAATCTTCAGATTTTCCAACCCCGACTGGAGCCTATGATACCTCTTTCAATACTTCTGATGACGTGTTTGTTGCAAAACTAGACAGTAATTTGAATACGCTTATCGCTGCCACATTTATCGGAGGATCCCTCTGGGAACGCGCATATGTTATTGCACTAGATAGCAGTAATAATGTTTACGTAGCAGGAGAAACGGTATCTTCCGGGTATCCAATCACCCCGGGAGCTTACAGTTCATGTTGTGTTCCCTACGATTTTTTTGTCACAAAATTGACAAAAGACCTGGATGCTCTCGTGGCTTCCACTCGACTTGGCGGAGGCAACATAGGTTCTGATGTTAAATCCATACTGATAGATAGCGAGAACAATGTCTATCTTATGGGAGACACGCTATCAGATCAGTTTCCGACAACGAGTGGCGCTTATGATGGCTCATATGCTGGATTGCAGGATACATTTATCGCAAAAATGGACAGTGACTTAAGTACACTGAGTGCGGCTACTTATCTCGGGGGTAGCGGTACAGAACACTCACATGCCATGGACCTAGATAGCGATGGCAACGTTTTTATTACCGGCTACACTTCTTCTGCTGATTTTCCAACAGCGGGTAGCTCCTATGACAACGCACACGACGGTGGTAACAACGTATTTGTTTCTAAATTTGATAGTAACCTGACCAGCTTGTTGGCATCCACCTTTTTAGGCGACAGCAGTGCTTTTTCATATGGCATTGCAGTGGACAGTTCTAACAATGTTGTTGTAGGCGGTTGGACTTTTTCCAGCAATTTTCCGACTACCATTGGCACCTACGACAGCTCTTACAATAGTCAAGATGATGTCTTTGTTTCTAAGCTGGACACCAATCTCAGCACATTAATTGCTTCCACCTTCCTGGGTGGTAGTAAAAGCGATCGGCTGCACGACCTAACTTTGGACAGCAACGATAATGTTTATCTGATCGGTCAAACTTCTTCCGAAGACTTCCCCACGTCAGCGAATGCATATGACGATTCATACAATGGCTCCACTGATATTTTTATATCCAAAATGAGCAGCACACTCGATACTTTGGTTGCGTCAACCTATATGGGTGGAACCGACAAGGAAAGAGCCTCCGATGGAAAGAATTTCTTCTCAATTGTTACGGATAATAGTGACAATACCTATGTGTCCGGATGGACAAAGTCGAGTGATTTCCCAACAACTTCCGGTGTCTATGACGGTACTCACAATGGAACTATCGATGCATACGTGGCCAAACTAGCATTGGCGAGCGAACAGAGATTGTACGTAGCCAATCCCGGCAGCAATACCACACAGCAGACTTTTCTGCGTTTTATAAATCCTAATAACACCACCGCTTCCATAGAGGTACTTGGTACGGATGATGCGGGTTTGAGTGCCAACGATCCACTTAGTTTTACTCTTGCACCAGAGTCAGCAATTCAATTCAATGCACAAGACCTGGAGAATGGTAATAACAACAAAGGACTCATTAGTAGTCTGGGAAATGGACAAGGCAAGTGGCAACTTCGCGTCAAATCTAACAACCCTATCAAGATTATTAGTCTGATAAGAACACCGGATGGCTTTCTCACCAGCCTGAATGATAGAGTGCCTAAATCTGGTAACAATAATCTCGTTTACTTTGGCAATCCAGCCAGTAACGCAAGCCAGCAAACCTTTTTGAGGGTTGTAAATACCACTGCCGCCGCAGGCAGTGTCACAATTACGGCCATAGATGATGCAGGAATTGACGCACCAGGATCAATAAGCTTCTCGCTATCGGCAAATGAATCAAAACAAATTAGTGCACAAGAATTGGAGACCGGCAGCGCAATAAAGGGGTTAACCGGGAGCCTGGGAAATGGCACGGGAAAATGGCGATTCACAGTTACTTCTCTGCTCAATTTGGAGGTCCTAAGCCTAATCAGGACGCCAGATGGTTTTCTCACAAATCTCAGTGGCATGGTCGATCAGAAGGCAGGCGGGGATTTTATAGTATATTTTGGCAACCCAGCCAGTGAGACAGATAAGCAAACCTTTTTGCGCATCATCAATACCAGCAATCAAACTGGCACGGTAACTATTAGTGGGCTGGACGATACCGGTTTGCCAGGACCTGCAGGAGATGTAATGTTCCAATTGGGCCCAAATGAATCAAAACAAATAAATGCGCAAGATCTGGAGACCGGTAATGTCAACAAGGGCCTCTCGGGCATGTTAGGTGATGGTACTGGTCGCTGGATTTATACAATAAGCGCCAATATTGCCATTCAGGTGATGAGTCTGGTGAGAACACCGGATGGCTTTTTGACAAACCTCAGCCGTATTGCCCCAATCACTGGCAAGGTGAGCGATGTATTTTTCTTTAATCCGGCAAGCAACACCAATCAAGCAAGTTCGCTGCGATTGGTGAATCCTACGGCCACTCCAGGTGGCGTAACAATATCCGGTATCGACGACAATGGAGCGGTAGCGCCCGGAGGAGATATTAGCCTTAATATCCCAGCCAACTCAGCAATAGAAATCACCTCTCAGGAACTAGAAAATGGCAATTCTGAACTTGGCTTGGTGGGTGCATTGGGTAATGGCAGTGGAAAATGGCGATTGAAAGTCACTTCAGACCTTGAACTTAAAGTACAGAGCTTAATGAATACGCCGAGTGGTTTTTTGACCAACATCAGTCGTACAATTGAATAATCTATACCATCCTAAATCGATCTACTACCTAGCTAGTGCTGGCCGGCAAATCTACAATGCGAGTGAACACACGTCATATTCGTGCACAAGCCAAAGGAATGATAAATCAAGAATTTGTTCAGAACATGATGGCCTGTATATTCCAAAATGACTAGAATACAGAGTCTATAGGCCATTTGGGGGAATCATATGGATGCCATACTCGGTGAATAGAAGCCTGTACTCAGTGTATAGCCAACCCCGCCCGACTTTCGATGGACATTCGCCTTAGATCGTCCAGCATATCCTGCCGCTCATCCAGAGTACGAATATGCCAACGAATCAATTCATCTTTTTGTTTATGCTCTATTATCCTGAAAGTTTCTAAGGAGGCCTTTAATCGCTCTATTTCACGCTCCAGCAAACATATAACATCACTTATTGATTCGTTAATATGTTCCGAATCATCACACATTACAAAAACCCACCTTGGCTTTGTCCGATTGTTTCTCGATAGCCGTACAAGAAAATTCCGTCACTGAATTTTTCATGGGATTATCCATTCGACTATGGTGAACCACCGTCAACTCGAAGTACAGCACCAGTCGTGAAGGAAGCAGCTTCACTGCAGAGATATAGCGCCGCTGCGACGATCTCTTCGGGCCGCCCTGCTCTGCCAAGCGCCATGGTTTGTTCAGCTTTTTCCTCAAAAACAGGCATATCCCAGGCCTTGGAGATATCCGTGAGAAAAGGTCCCGCTACAATGCTGTTCACCCGAACCTCGGGACCATAGGCAAATGCCAGAGACCGGCTCAGGGCATTAATCCCCGCCTTTGCAGCCCCGTAGGGTTCAGAATCCGGGCTCGGATGTAATGCTGCAATACTGCTGATATTTAAAATACTGCCACTACCCCTTTTCTGCATACGCTCCCCGACCAATGCACTTAAACGGAAGGGTGCCTTGAGATTCAGGTTAATCACTTTATCGAACAATTCCTCGCTCACCTCAGACAGACTAGGATACAAGGGAGACATGCCAGCATTGTTAATCAATACATCCAGATGACCAAATTCTTTATAGGCTACATCCACCAGCTCTTCAATCTCCTGCCAGTGGCCCAGATGACAGGCATGGGCCAAGGCCTTCACGCCAAATGACTCAATTTCCCTGGCAACATTTACACAATTGTCGATTTTGCGACTGGTAATCAATAAATTCGCCCCACGTTCTGCAAAGGCCAACGCCATTTCTCGCCCCAGGCCTCTGCTACCGCCAGTAACGAGCACATTCTTATCCGTCATATCAAATAATGGATCCATAACCTCACCCAATCAATCTATCGAAACATGAGCATTGCAAATAAGCGCTACTTGTTCAACGATAGACGCTTAATTTTTTGCGAGGAGTTAAAGCATGGCAACTGACATAAAAGTGAGTTCAGATAATCACGTAGCACTGGTTGAAATTGTTCGGCCACCCAATAATTTTTTTGATCTTCCACTCATATTAGACATCGCCGATGCCTTTGAAGCCCTGGATAAAGATGACAACTGCCGTGCAATTGTTCTTGCAGCAGAAGGAAAAAATTTCTGCGCTGGTGCTGATTTCAGCAATCGTGGTGCTGCAAAATCAGCGGCAGACAAGAAAAACAAGGTAGAGCCCACAGAACTCACCGCCACAGACAACCCCCTGTATACAGCAGCGGTGAGGCTGTTTGACTGCAAAAAACCTGTAGTTGGCGCCATTCAGGGAGCGGCTGTAGGTGGCGGCTTCGGACTGGCATTAGTTCCTGATTTCAGAGTGATATGTGCGGAAACACGATTTACTGCCAATTTCACAAAGCTTGGATTTCATCCGGGTTTTGGGTTGACGTATACCCTGCCAAATCTAGTCGGGTCACAGCGCGCTAACCTGATGTTCTATACTGGTCGGCGAATATCCGGAGAAACTGCTATGGAGTGGGGGCTTGGCGATGTATTCACTGACAAAGACAAAGTGCGAGAAGAAGCCTTTGTACTTGCCCGGGAAATAGCAGAAAGCGCACCTCTCGCAGTTGAATCTGTTAGAGCCACAATGCGACAAGGTTTTGCAGAAGGCGTTAAACGGGCTACTGATCATGAATCAGCAGAACAATACACTCTACAACTAACCAGCGACCACAAGGAAGGCTTGAGGGCTGTGGCAGAGCGTCGACCTGGAAATTTTAAGCGTTGCTAACTTAACTCTATAATTCCAGCATTCTCAAAGTAGTAGTGCTTTTCAACGCAAATGTAAGTCGGCCAATTGAAAATTTATTGTCCGGCTTGCATTTATCAACAAGCTAACCGCACAGCATTGAAACACTAGCACAGGCTTGAATAAATTCCTCAAATTTTAATATCCGTATGCTAAAGGTCCTTGAGGGAGAGTAGTTACTTCCAACTTTTTTAAATCAATTCTAAGAGATCCGATTAATGCCAGGTATTACATGTAGATTGAAAGCGCACTCTGTAGCAGCACATCTACAGCAAATATATACCGGCTTTTCCATGCTTGACAGAAGGGGCCTCATTAATGTCACGCAATCTGTCACGAAAGAAACAAGCCCGATGGGTGCCAGGCGAAAGACTCGAGAAACTCACCTCCAGGTGATCCTCAATGGCAATATAAAACTGCATTACGACGCACAAGACGGCGAGACAATAGACCAAGAGTTCCTGGACATGTCAGATTTTTATTTTAAGCGAAGCTATTCCCCAAGCTATCTTCATCAAATTGGGTCACAAAGTAATAAAATTTACCCTCTCGGTTTAAACTATGAAGTTTATCCCGACTTCTGGGATCACTTGGGTTTTGAGAGGACAAAAATATCCAATAATATTACAAAAAGATTGGTATATATTAGTAAAGCCTTTTCACGCATAGACCAAGTAGCCTTCACTCCACGCGTTTCTCGTATGGAAGCTCTCCCGGATTTCACACAACAACCGCAAATACTCTTTATTGCAAAAGCATACGACCCCCATGATGATCCGAAAAGAAAACTTGAAAAAATTCAGGAGCGCGAGCACAACAATAATACAAGGGCTAATTGCATTAGGTTGCTGAGAAAAGAATTTGGAAACAGTTTTTTCGGTGGAATGATTCGAAGCCAGTACTCTGAAACTTACTACAAAGATGTTCTTTTGCCA
>JAHRWB010000018.1 GCA_019090385.1 Pseudomonadales bacterium
CTACGTCGAACCGATCCTGATTCGCTACTGTCAGAGGAGATTGGTAAACAGCCTGAGCCCATTGGTAAACAGCCTGAGCCCATTGGTAAACAGCCTGAGCCCATTGGTAAACAGCCTGAGCGGGTTATTAACAAACAGCCTGAGCCCAAGAATAAACAGCCTGAGCGGGTTATTAACAAACAGCCTGAGCTCAAGAATAATCAGCCTGAGCTCAAGAATAAACAGCCTGAGCTCAAGAATAAACAGCCTGAGCCAGCTAATGAAGGCTCTGAACGGGAGAATATTCGATCTCAAGTGGCCCAAGAGACGGCTATGTCCTCGGTGCAAACTCGCGCTTCTAAGGACACAATGCTGCGCGCTGAGTTACCTGATAAGGCTTTGCTTGATCGTGTAGAATTTAATTTAAACTGCATAAAAAACAATAACATATTGGCTATATCTGAATCTCTTGTAAGCTTGGATAAAGGGCTGCTGTCAAGCTTGTTACGGGTAAGTGACTTGAAATACCCGCCTAATTCGATGACATTTATGTGGCCTCAACTCGATTCCAACACGGGACTTGGGGCAGCGCGACAGGCCTTTACTGCTTTTGTGTCATTGCAGGTTGCTAAACTGAGTAGGCCAACGGTGCTTTTATTTGGGGAACAGGTATTGAAGCTCTTACCCGAGGACATACCCCGCAAGGTTGATTCAGTGTGCAACATTGAATGGAAGGGCGTCAACTGTATCACCTGTCCAGACTTGAAGACCCTTCGGCAACAATGGCTATTGAAACAAGCATTGTGCGATATGCTCCGGCAGACCCATCCGGGGCTGTTTAATGCCCAATTGTCCGTTCATGAGCCTGCCGGGTGAATAGGATATCTACCATGCAGTCTGGTGAAATATCCTTTCGGAGGATGAGATCAAAGGATCTGGATACCGTTATGCGCAATGAAACACGTAGTTATGCATTTCCCTGGACCTTGGGTATTTTTATGAATTGCATTGCTTCAGGTTATGAATGTAGCGTTATGCTTCAAAGTGCTGCCGGTGTGGCAGCAAAACAACAGGGTATTATTGGACATTCTGTGTTGTCGGTGGCCGCTGGTGAAGCACACTTGCTCAATGTATGTGTCAGTCGAGATCATCACAGCAATGGATATGGTCGCCAGTTAGTTGTCTATATGTTGGAACAGGCGCGCTCGCAGGCAGTAGATGTGGTGTTTTTGGAAGTGCGACCCTCTAATCTGGTGGCCATCGAATTATACGATTCTCTCGGGTTTAACGAAATTGGTGTGCGAAAAGATTATTATCCTGCACATATCGGTCACGAGGATGCTTTGGTGATGGCTTTGCAGCTCAATTTGGGTTGAGGTCAGAATCCCAGGTTTCGGATTGCCCTGTCCCTGTTTTAAAACATGCTCAGGCTGTGTATTCAATTGGAGTGTTTTAATTCCATTTTCTTAGTCGCAAGTACACGTTTTCTATAGGTAAGTTATGAGTCAGGAAAATAGCAATATTGACTGCCCGGAGTGTGGTGCAGAAATTGATGTCAACGATATTTTGTATCGGCAAGTCGATGATAAGCTCAAACAACAATACAAAGGTGAACTCGAAAAAGAAAAGGAAAAATATAATCTCCAGGTTTTGGGTCTTGAGTTAGAACGAAAAAAACTGGAGGAAGAAAAATCTAATCAACATGAAGAAATTGAATCTCAGGTTCGCGAAAAAATTAAACAGAAAGAACTTGCTCTAAAGAAAAGGATCAAGGCGCAAGCTGAAGAAGAGCAGTTAGACGCAATGAATTCTTTGCGCGAGGAGCTGGATGAAAAATCTACCAAGATTAAGGCGCTAAATACTACTGCAGTGGAACTTGAAAAGCTCAAGAGAGAAAAAAGTGAATTGGAAGAAACCCTAAAAGCTGCGGCTGAGAAGGAGCTAAATAAGATACTTCTTGAAGAAAAAGCACGGATAAAAATAGAAGAGAGCAGCAAAAACGAATTTAAGCTGAAAGAACTGGAAAAACAACTGGCTGATCAAAAATTACTAACTGAAGAGATGAGGCGCAAACAGGACCAGGGCTCGATGCAAACCCAGGGCGAAGTTCAGGAGCTGGCGATAGAGGAGTGGCTGGCAGAAAAATTCCCCCTGGATGTCATTCAAGAAATAAAAAAGGGGGAGCGTGGAGCAGATTGTATACAAATAGTTCATACGCGAACGCGTCAAAATTGCGGGTCCATTTACTATGAAAGCAAGAGAACGAAAACATTTCAGCCCAGTTGGATAGAAAAATTTAAATCTGATATTAGAGAAAAAAATGCCAACATAGGTGTCCTGGTTACAGAAGTAATGCCACAGGGTATGGAGCGTCTTGGTCTGAAGGATGGTGTCTGGGTCTGTTCCTATAGTGAATTTAAGGGCTTATGTACGGTATTGCGAGAATCCATTATTCAGATTAGCACAGCCGTTATTACGCAGGAAAACAAAGGCGATAAAATGGGCATGCTGTATGATTTTCTTACCAGCAATGAATTTCGCCTGCAGATCGAAGCAATAGTTGAAGGCTTCACGCAAATGAAATCGGATCTGGAGTCTGAGCAACGTTCTATGCGCGCAATCTGGAAGAAACGAGAAAAGCAGATAGATAAGGTTCTTCTAAATACGACTGATATGTATGGCTCAATAAAAGGTATAGCCGGCAATGCTGTTCAGTCGGTAGCACTTTTGGAACTGCCCGATGGTGATATCGCCGATTTATAGGTGTCTTTTGCTCAGGTGCAGTATCTAAATTGTCCTCATCCTTAAGCTCATGGTGTATACCCACCCGGTGTAAGTCAGCTGGCAATGGTTTACGTTTGGCACGATATTTTGCTCCACACTAGCCGCTTCCAGAGCATCCATATAGTCATTGTAGTATCCTTCACGGTACATGGATCGATGCAATACTAGACGTTGATGACATTCAAGAGCAAATCAACAAACTGCTGGAATCCAGCCCAATAGAAAATGCGGAAGAATACGCAATACATGACTATGAGGGTTTCGGTAGTTACCCCTTGTCAGAATATGAAGGGATCAATGCTGTTCATGAAATAGCGTGTTTTATTGAAGAACACGAAGAAATGGCCGGGGAATTATTGTCAGTATTTAACGGTGACATAGAGCAGGCAAGTAAAGCGATAGACGAGAACTATTGTGGTTGTCACAAAAGCGTGGCCGATTACGCGGAAGACTCACAGAAGGCACAAGCGAAATCCCGGAGCATTTAGCTCGCTATATTGATTACAGTGCCATGGCTCATGATATGGAGATTAGCGGTGACATTTTCACCATAGAAACAGGTTTTGAAGAAGTGCATATATTCTGGAACCATTAACCCGGTGAAAGTCCTTGCTCAATAGAGCAGGGGCTTATCGCCCGCGCTTTCAAAACCGGCGACCTGTAGGCCAAGTCGCTCATTCTTCGCTCAGATGTCTCATGCGATCCATGCCGGTTTTGAAAGCTAATGTTGGTACTCTGCACCAGCTTTTTAGGCCTTCTTATCCTCTAAGAAGGCCAGCAAAAATCCCAAAAGAGCAGTCAGGATTTAGGTTAATCGGTTGCAGGGAATTTAGGTTATTGTGCTGTTTTGTTGGTTTTGAGTCATTTTGAGGTGGTTTATTAATATCTAAAAATAGGTACCTATAGTACCTTTTAAGATATAAAAACAAACTATCTGCCTTGCTTTTGTTTAAAAAAAGCGTAGATTGGTATTATGAGTACCGAAAAAGAATCAAAGATAAACTCACTGCTTAGCACTCAGCCCCTTGGCTCAGTGCTCACTTCCGCATGGTTGGTGGAGCAGGGGTATAGTTTTGAGCTGCAAAAGAGATACAAGAAAAGCCAATGGTTTGAGTCCATAGGCAGTGGCGCATTAATACGTCATGGCGATGAGGTTGATTATCTGGGCGGTGTCTACGCCCTGCAAACTCAGCTTGGCTTATCAGCCCATCCGGCGGCTAAGACGGCGCTCTCCCTACAAGGGAAAGCGCATTACTTGGAGCTATCGACCAAGAAAGCACAGCTATTTGGTTATCAGGGTGAGAAGCTACCTCTCTGGTTTACAAAGCATGATTGGGGCGTGGCGATAGAGCATCAAAAGACATCGTTCCTGCCTGCCGACACCGGGTTAGTTGATATCGAGCGTAAGAGCTTCACCGTGAAAGTCTCCAGCCCAGCTAGAGCGATCATGGAATGTCTATATCTCGTGCCTAAGTCTCAGCCTCTCATGGAGGTGTTCGAGCTGATGGAAGGTCTTAACAGCCTTCGGCCAGCAGTGGTGCAGAAGTTATTAGAGGCCTGTAGCTCGGTCAAAGTGAAGCGGCTGTTTCTCTATCTGGCCGATAAAGCAGGCCATGATTGGCTCAATTACCTCAACCTTGAAAAGGTCGATTTGGGTTCAGGTAAGCGCAGTATCGTCAGTGACGGTGCTTATGTTGCCAAATATCAGATAACCGTACCGAGAGAATTGGGAGCCGATCATGGATAAGGCGTATGTAAATCAGGTAAAGCTTCTGCTGGATGTCTTGCCAGAGGTCGCCAAAGAAGATTGCTTCGCTATGCATGGCGGTACAGCCATCAATCTCTTCGTGCGCGATATGCCAAGGTTGTCGGTCGATATTGATCTGACCTATATCCCTATTGGTGAGAGAAACGAGAGCTTGGCCAATATCAATACAGCGCTATTGGCTATCAAAGCTCGCATAGAGACGTTAAAGCCCGGAATTCGTATTCAGCACAAAGACAAGATTTGTAAGCTGCAAATATCTGATCGAGGCACGCAGATAAAAATTGAAGTCAACATGGTTGGCCGAGGCTTATTAGGCGATGCCAGAAAAGCGCCTCTCTGTGACGCCGCACAAGAGCAGTTTGATGCCTTTTGTGCCATGAGCTTAGTGCCTATGTCGCAGCTCTATGGCGGTAAGCTTTGTGCCGCACTAGATAGACAGCATCCACGTGATCTATTTGATGTGAAGCTCTTACTCGAAAACGAGGGCTTTTCGGGCGAGATTAAGGAAGGGCTGATCTTTGGCTTGGTGAACAGCAGCAGGCCGACGCATGAGATCTTGAACCCAAGGCTTCAAGATCAGCGTACTGCCTTTGAGAACCAGTTCGAAGGCATGACAGCTATCCCATTTACTTATGAAGATTGCGAGGCAACGCGTCTTGAGATCATTCAAACAATAAGTGATGGTCTGACGGACAGCGACAAAGAGTTCCTGTTAAGCATTAATCGTTTGGAGCCTGACTGGTGTATTTACGACCTTCAGCAGTTTCCATCGGTAAAATGGAAGTTAGATAATCTGGCCAAATTCAGAGACAAACGGCCAGATGATTACCAGCAGCACTGCGCAGAGCTGGAAAAGATATTAAGCAGCAATATAGGCTAGGTATCTTCGGATATAATGCCTCGCAATTACAATTATTAATCGCTTTGATACAGAAGTTTTGCAGGCTTAGGCCTTGGCAGACAAGAAGGTTCGGGGCTTAGAGTTAACTTGATTTGCTTGTACAAATACCTGTACAAACTGGGATGTAGAACCAATGGCTGATAGCAATTTATCTAATGAAATCAACAAGAGACGCACGTTTGCTATCATCTCTCACCCGGATGCGGGTAAAACTACAATAACGGAGAAATTGCTTTTGCTAGGCAATGCCATACA
>JAHRWB010000019.1 GCA_019090385.1 Pseudomonadales bacterium
CATATCCATCGCTATCACATGATAATTATCCGAAAGCGCTTCAGCCAGGCTAAACATACTCATAGCGTGATCACGCATGCCATGGACAATCAGCACATCGGGCTTATCAGGATTGCCAAAATCCACTGCAGAGAGGCGGCAATCTGCAGACCCCGTATAAAAAAAACGCTTAATCTCTTTCACAATACCTCTACTCAAGTTACCAATTTGTTGACTGCGCATAATTCAGCAAATATACATTGCACAATTCCTGAAGATGCAGACCAAACTTCATCTTGTTTTGTTTCAGAAATTGCTTGCGATCGTATAGCTTAATATATTAACCGCATATATCAATTCTGCCCCTCGGAGATTTTCATGTTCTACGGTTGGAAATTACTAGCCACCCTGTGTTGTATCTATTTCCTCACCACCGGTACAGTGTTCTACGGTTTTAGTGTTGTCCTGCCAGCTATGATAACGGATATGGGCTGGTCTCGGACGGAAGCAAGCCTGGGATTTTCGCTGCTCTTTTTGATACCCGGACTGTCTGGGCCGGCCATTGCCTGGTTAATTGGCCGCCAGGGAGCCAGAAAAACCATCGCACTGGGTGGTGTCTTTGTCTCTACAGGCGTCATCAGTATTTATTACATGTCTTCTCTTACACAGTTTTATCTGAGTATCGCCGGGCTAGTGGGCATTGGTGTGGCCATGCAAACTGTTATTCCCGGTACACAATTACTAACAATCTGGTTTGCCCGTCGGCGCGCATTAGCGTTTGGCATATTTCTCGCTATGGGCGGTGCCGGTGCATTCGTGGCGGCACCGGCCTTTTCTTATTTGCTCGAAGCTACCGGGGAATGGCGAACTGCATGGTTAGTAATGGCAGGCGCCAGCTTGACCGGTTCAGTACTGTCCTTGCTTTTTGTTCGCAACCACCCGGAAGAAATGAACACCATCATAGATGGTGGCGAAATAGAAGACAGCTTGCCAACTGACAATGACGAGACAGAAGATACATCAAAGACAACATCCCACTTTCCAATATACCAGACAACAGTCTCCTGGGAACTCAAGGATGCCGTTGGTACTGCTGCGTTCTGGATAATTATTGCTGCCGCTTCATTTGCCATTGTTGGGCAAACAATCGTGAGCAGTCAAGGTATGATCCACATGATAGACCTTAGCATCCCAACGGTTACCGCCGGTACCGTATTGGGTACTGTAGGTATGCTAAGCGCCAGTGGCCGTATTGTCAGCGGGATTTTGGGCGACAGATATGACCCAAGATATATGCTTGCTGGAGGTTTAGTGTTAGAACTACTGGCATTACTGATATTCAATCACGCCGATAGCGTACCCGTAGCCTATCTATTTGCAATCCTCTTTGGCGCCGGCAACGGCCTGGCACTGGTCGCCAGCCCAGCACTGGTCGCCAACTATTTTGGTGCAAAAAACTACGCTGGGCTAATTGGTCTAAGGGGCTTGGTGATAACCCCTGTGGCAGCTTCAGGACCATTAATCGCTGCAGGCACCTTTGAAGCACTGGGCAGCTATACACCGGTTTTCTATGGTTTTGCCGTACTAGCAATACTGCCGGTAATTGCCGTTATGCTGATGCACCCGCCACTACTTAAAACTACAACCTAATTAAAACTACAACCTAAGCCTACAAATAGCAGGCAAAACTGTCACGCCGTATGCGTTAGCCAGAGATAGTTTGCCCTATTCTACTCTGGCATTTAAGTCGGCAAAATCAGTCCTGGCCAGGAGGCGCTACGGAGAGCTTTCCCTGCACGCCAAATTTTTCAATATAACCGGCAACGGTGCCATCGGCTTTCGCTTTCTCAACAAATTTCTTGAGCCACGCCAATGCTACATCATTGCCCTTATTTACACCCACTGCCTGCTGCACCGCAGCAAACTGACCATCCAGAAGGCGTGCACCCGGTAGTTTTTTAAGCTCACCGAGCAGCTGTGTTCTGAGCCCAGCCAAGGCCTCCATATCCCCATCGACAAACTGTTCAAAGGCTGCTCGCCCCTTTATGGGTTTTAAATCTGCGTGTTTAATATTGTTTTCCAACCACAGGCCATACGCACTGCCGGCAGCAAATGAAATTCGGTTACCAGGCTGATCCACTTCCGCAATGGATTGAATAGTAGACCCCGCTGGCACCAGATAGGTAGACTCTATTTCACAGTAAGCCGCAGTAAAATCCATTACCGCAGCCCGCTGAGGTTCTGCACCGATATTACCAATATCCCAAACGCCAGTACCTGCCGCCTGGGAAATATCCGACGGTGTTCGAAACGGGACCAACTTAAGTGGAACCCCTAAGGTATCTGCAATGGCAGCTGCCATACTTGGCGAAGGGCCGATTGGATCACCCTGTTCGGTTTTATCTACTACGAGCAAAAAATTAGACATGTTGATGGCCGCACGTAGCGTACCTGTGGGAGCAAGCTGGGCTACAACTTCTGGATCAACTTGCGAATCGTTGTCTGCCATCATGAAAATACCATAAAAAAGGAAGCCTAAGTCTAGGCAGATTCGCTCATCTGCACAAGCTGTTGCAGCATGTCCAGCAGCCAGGAATTTACCTCCCGTATGCACCTTGCTCAGATTTGCCAGACTAAAACCATCTGGTTTCATACATGCCATCATTGTAAAATGGCCACATTGCACTAACCGACGCGAACAGTATGTTCGCAGCGCGTGCGCCATGAGTAGAGTTAAGATGGGTAAAACACAAACCGAATTCGGAGCGAAGGTACTGGTGCATGTGGGATTAACTGTTAGCAATATCGACGCCAGCATAAAATTCTACCGGGATGTCGCGGGTATGAAGGTGGCGAGTGAATTCAACGGCAGCAATGACTGGTTCGATGAACTCACCAACAACCCCGGCGCCGTACTCAAGGTAGCCCATATGCGACTCGGATCCTACGAGCTGCAACTTATTGAGTACCTGTCCGGTGGTCTAGCTGATCCTGCCCAACTCGCTCACAATAGAGTTGGCAGTCCACATATGTGTTTTCTGGTAGATGATGTGGAAGCAAAGTTCAAGGAAGTCAGCCAACGTGGAGATGTGAAAATTACCTCAGCGATCACCAATATTGTGGCCGGCGCACGCAGCTTTTATACCGAAGATCCAGAGGGCGTGCCGGTCGAATTTGTACAAGCCCCGCGCCGCTGAATTCTCCACTAACATCGGTACTAATTATGGCTTTTAGCCCAAGATGTTAGCCGTGGGTAACACCACCATCCACATTTAAGGTTTGGCCTGTGATGAAATCGCTCGCTACTGATGACAGAAAAACGATGGTACCGGTAAGATCATCTTCTTGTTGAGACCTGCCCAGGGGGGACATACTGGCAACTCTTTGCTTGGTATCGGTATTACCTGCTTTTGTCATTAAATCCTCTGAAGCCTGGGTCATGGTGAAACCTGGTGTTACGCAATTCACCCTGATACCCGCAGGACCCAGTTCCCTGGACATAACCCTACTCATCGCCCAGACAGCGCCTTTTGACGTAACGTAATGCATTAAACCCGGCATGCCCATAAAAATAGTACCCGAGGATATATTGATAATTTTACCGTATTTCTGCTGGGACATTTGCGGTACAACTGCCCGGGCAGCCTTCCAAACCCCCTTTACGTTAATATCCATTACGGTATCCCATTCGTCTTCCGAGAGATCTAGCATGGATGACATTTTGGAAAGCCCACCATATAAAGCCGCGTTGTTGACCAGAATGTCGATTCGGCCAAAAGCGTCCACAGCGGACCTGGCCATGTCGTTCATTTGCTCAGTACTGGTCACATCTGCCGAAACGGCAATGGCTTCTCCACCAATAGCGGATACTTGCTCAACGGTTTCCGATGAGTCGATCACATCTGCAGCGACAATCCTGGCCCCGGCCTTAGCCAGCGCCAAACTATATGCCTGACCCAAGCCCCGGCCAGCGCCAGTTACTATTGCTACTCGTCCGGTTAAATCCTGTGACATACGCACTCCTCATAGAAATTTAAATAGGCTCTATTTTAGGCGGTTAACTGCCTGTTCCGACTGCGCAAGAGATTTTTCCACGCGCTCCAGCAACTCCTCCAGGTCAATGCCTTCAGTACTTTTTTTACCTTCCATATAGCGCGCATAAACACCGTGCACAATGGCTGCGGATTTCCAGCGATTAAAGCCAATATAATAATCAAGCTGATCAAGATTGCGCCCGGTACGCTCACCATAACGAGTCGCCAACGCACTGCGAGGCGGAAACCCGGGAGGCACTGTCGCGGCATCCTCTTTGACCGGAATTTCATCACCCGGCTCTGGCCACCAATTCAATGCATAAGCGAGATCTGCCAGAGGATCACCCAGGGTAGAAATCTCCCAATCTACCACGGCAGCTACTTTTGCATCCGGCCCGATCAGACAGTTGTGTAATCCGTAATCACCATGCACCACCCTGGCCATACCCTGATCAGGCATATTCTCCAGAAAATACTGCTGTAATTCATGGGCTCTCGGATCATCGAACTGCGCGGCTTCTATGGAAGATGTCCAGGATCGATACCAGGTTTTTAACTGCCGCCCAATATAATTTTCCTTTTTCCCAAGCTCGCCCAAACCTATCTCATCCGGGTCCAGTGAATGCAAATCCGCCAATACATCAATAAACGAAAAGGCTGTAGTTTGACGTTTTTCTTCCGGCACCCAATCCAGCGTATCTTCCTCGGTATATAAAGGCCGTCCATTAACCATACCCATGATATAAAACCACGCACCGGTTACATCAGCACTTTCACAAAAACCAATGGCCTCGGGTACCGGTACCTGGGTGGGACCCAAAGCAGAAATCAAAGACCATTCTCTGCCCATATCATGCGCTTTTGGTAATAACTCGCCCAAAGGCGGGCGACGAATGACAGCCTGGCGGCCCTGATTATCATCCAATTGGTAGGTAAGGTTGGAGTGCCCCCCTTCCAGACGAGTCCAAATAAACGGCGGTTGGAGCCCGCTGATATTTTCCTTCACCCAGTTTTCTACCGCCGAAACATCATAGCCTTCGGGATCTTCGGAAACCGCATCAATTTTTGAATCGCTCATGAAGCTGCCTTATTTATCTGTTGCGACTTTTTGTATCTGAATTGTTTGCATAGCATGTTTTTTAACGTGATTAATCTGCTGATCAGACTAATAATGCCCACTCTGTACAATCTAACCAATCGATCCAGTGCTTACTGTTTAATCAGGTTATCATAGCAAGCAGATTTAATTTAAGGGGTTAATGTGCGATATATCATTTATGGAGCAGGCGCTATAGGCGGCAGCATCGGCGCCCGATTATTTTTGGAAGGCCATGAGGTCATTCTCATTGCCAGAGGGGCGCATTTTGGTGCTATAAAAAAAGATGGTTTACGATACCGCAATCCAGAAACAGACCAATATCTGAAAATTCCCGTCGTTGAACATCCGAAACACATTCAATATCAGCCTGACGACGCGGTGTTACTGTGTATGAAATCTCAGCACACTTTCAATGCACTGGAAGATCTGGCGAACCATGCCCCACCGACCACGCCGGTAATTTGTTGTCAAAACGGTGTCGCCAATGAATTCATGGCCATTCGCAAGTTCACCAATGTTTACGCTATGGTGGTTTTTGTCGGTGGCACACATCTCGCTGCGGGCGAGGTTGCGCACTTTTCTGCAACACCGGGTGGTGTGTTGGATGCCGGGCGGTTTCCCAGCGGCATCGACCCTGTCATCGAAACGGTTACCCAAGACTTGAGAAACGCAGGGTTTCTTGCTGATGCAGACCCACGAGCAATGCGCTTCAAATATGCCAAGTTACTCAGAAACCTTGGTAATTCACTACAGGCGGTTGGCAGTGTTGGTGGCGAAGGCAAAGCAATTATGAAATCCCTTCGTGATGAAGCCCTGGCTTGCTATCAGGCTGCTAATATTGAATGTGCCAGCAATGACGAAACCCGGGATAGAAATAGCCAGGTAATGATGGGTAATGTTGAGGGAGTTCCCCGAGGCGGCGGCTCCTCATGGCAAAGTCTGGAACGGGGCACGGGAGATATTGAAGCCGACTACCTCAATGGAGAAATATGTTATCTGGGCCGGTTGCACAACATTCCCACGCCGGCAAACGAAGCACTGCGCGTACTTGCCAACAATGCTGTCAGGGACAATGCAAAACCGGGTAGCTTGAGCAGTGAAGAAATTAATCGAGCAATTGAGTTAGCAAAATAAACCTGGCAGTCACTGTAAAACGCTACTAGCTAGAGGAAAAAGGAGAAGGAAACTGGCACTTTTAATTAATCCAATAAATACATATGTTGGCAATTCTTCTGGTATCACATTTGGTGCGATAATCACGGGTGTAAATCTGGCCGCACTCAGCGACACAGAATGGTCCGAAATTCACCGTGCTTTTCTCAACTATGCATTGCTTATATTCCCGAAGCAGAACCTAAGCCGCGAACAACAATCCCGGCTTGGAGCACGACTCGGCGAAATCGAATCCCTGGCTCCAGGCAAAGACATTCCCACCATCCCCCTCTCCAATCAAAGATCGGATGGCACCTTCATCTCACCCGGAGATAATCTCTACAAAATTTTACGTGGCAATGAAGGCTGGCATACGGACAGTACTTATATGCCAATAGCATCCAAAGCAGCACTTCTTTCAGCACAAAAAGTACCTTCTGATGGGGGAGAAACCGAATGGGCAGACATGCGGGCAGCCTATGATGCACTTGATACTCTCACCAAAGCAAAAATTGAAAATTTAAGTGCCTATCACTCGCTCTTTTACTCCCAGGCAGAAATGGGTTATGAACACCAGATAGGCGACGGTTATGGCTACCATGACAAAGGCTCACCATTACGAACACTTGTCAAAACCCACCCGGAAACAGGCCGTAAAGCACTGTATACAGGTCGCCATGCCCATGCTATCCCCGGAATGCATGCTGAAGATTCAAAAAATCTACTGGAAAAACTTCTGCAATCAGCCTGCCAGGCACCGCGTGTATACCGTCACAAATGGCACGCTGGAGATATCGCCATGTGGGACAATCGCTGCCTTCTACACCGAGCCAGACCCTACGATATGACCAAAGCACGCGTTATGCGAGCAACACGTATTATCGGCGACCCGGCCACAGAGCAAGCAGCAACATTCGTGGACAACTTTGCGCCTGAGATATCGCCCATCACATCAAATACTTGAGTTTGATCAAATGTTTGACTTAGATAGTGGTAGATATTGATCTATGTCTTCAAGCCCAGTGATTGAAGCTGTATCCTTATCCTTTACCCTCATTGTATTAGGCAGGAGTGAATTTCAATGATCCATCACCCTTTTGGTATTTTCGATAATAGCGCTAAAGATTATCAGCATATTAAAGCTGAGCCCCTCGCGGCGGCAATGGGGGCAGAAATCCTGGGCGTAAATCTTGCCGATGTTTCAGACGAAGCATTCCAGGAAATACAACATGCGCTATTCCGGCATAAAATGATTTACTTCCGTGACCAGGATATCAGCCACGCTGAACATGAGGCTTTTAGCGCCAAATTTGGCGAATTTGCTGATGATGCCTATACAGATGGTGTAACAGATCATTCCAACGTTCAGCCGGTACTGCGCGAAGCAGACGACCCTGTGGCCATTATATTCGGCTCCGGATGGCATTCCGATTCTCCTTTTCTTCCCAAACCTCCGGCAATCAGCATGCTGCGCGGAATAGACATACCTCCATATGGCGGCGATACCATGTGGGCAAATGCTGCCCTGGCCTATGACCAGCTCTCGGATACAATGAAATCCGTGCTGTCACCCTTGAAGGTGCACATGTCTATACAGAATTTCCTGAACGAAATGAAAAAAACCGGCGCAGACGGATCTCCGGTCACTTTGAAATCTTCCGTACAACAGTCGTCAAACCCTGAGGCAGCAAAACAAAAATTCGTTGGCTCCTATCACCCGATAATTCGTACTCACCCAGTGACCGGCGAAAAAGCACTGTACTGCGATAAATCCTATACCACCAATATTCAAGGAATGAGCTCGGAGGAGGCCCGCCCCATTCTCGATTATCTGGTAAATCATATGACACAAGCTGCATTTACATGCAGGCTTAGGTGGAAACCAAATACTTTTGCCCTTTGGGACAACCGCTTGTGCATTCACCAGGCATTTAACGATCACGACGGATTTCGGCGTGAAATGTACCGTACGATCATTGCCGGCGAAGCCCCTGCCTAATCCAGTTGAAGCTGAACAACTATGTATACCGAGGGGCATTGTCGCAGTCAACATACGCTAACAGAGCCCTGCCCCCCATTAACCACACGCTGATAACCAAGGCAATCTCGTAATGGCGAAAATCACCTTTTTTGGTGCAACCCGAGGCGTTACCGGCTCAGCTTACCTGCTGGAAACTGACGACAGCCGCATCTTGCTTGAATGTGGGCTTATACAAGGCAACTGGAAAGAAGAATTGGCTAATGCCGAGCCTTTCCCATTTGATATTACCTCCCTGGATGCCGTGGTTTTATCCCATGCCCATCTGGACCACAGTGGGCGCCTACCGAAGCTGGTTGCCGATGGCTATAGTGGCCCGGTTTACTCGACTTTTCCTACCGGTGAATTACTGGAAATCATGTTCAAAGACGCCGCATCGCTCCAGGCTCGTGATGCAGAATGGGAGAATAAACGGCGCAGGCGCGCTGGGAAAAACAAAATCGAACCACTGTACTCCCTTGAAGATGTAGAAAACGCCTTGGCACTTCGTAAAGGTGTATCCTACGGAAAGCACCAACCAATCGCCAAAGGAGTAGATCTGTGTTTTCGAGATGCCGGGCACATATTAGGCTCGGCAATAGTTGAACTGTTAATCACTGAAAATGGCAATAAAAAAAAACTGGTATTCTCTGGTGATCTGGGAAATAGCTATGCCGCTTTATTACGTGATCCAGAAACAGTGCAGAGTGCAGATGTAGTTTTGATGGAATCTACCTATGGGGACCGAAATCACCGAAACATGGATGATACCCTGGCAGAATTTGAAGACATCATCACAAAAGCCTCAGTACAAGGCGGGAATATTCTTATTCCGGCGTTTGCGGTGGGACGTACGCAAGAGATCATATTCCGGCTGGGTGAACTGTATCAGAAAGGTGCATTAAGACAGCAAGCTGTGTATCTAGACAGCCCTATGGCCATTGCTACCACCGAGGTCTACCACCGTTTTCAAAATGTGTTTAACAATGAAGACAGTGCCCTGCTGCAACAAGATAAATATGGCAGTCTGCACACAGTTCTACCCGTATTGCGCTACTCGCAGACGACCGAGGAGTCCATGGCCCTGAACCGCATTAGCGCCGGAGCAATATTCATAGCGGGTAGCGGTATGTGTAATGGCGGCCGTATTCGCCACCACTTTAAACACAATTTATGGCGCAAAGATGCGCACGTAATTTTTGTCGGGTATCAAGCAATCGGTACGCCAGGCCGCGCGTTGGTTGATGGCGCTAAAACCTTTCATCTTGGCAGCGAAGAAATCGCGGTAAAGGCGAGCATCGATACCCTGGGAGGGTTTTCGGCTCACGCCAGCCAATCTCAACTGCTCGACTGGATAGATCACTTTGAGAAACCCCATCCGCGCCTATATCTGGTACATGGCGACCCCGTAGCAAAAAACACGCTGAGCGAAGCGCTCTCGCTTAAGGGATGGGCTTCCGAGATCCCCCATCATGGCCAAAGCATCTTCTTATGAGCGCACCCACCCTGACTACACCCAGCAAAATAATTTGAGAGCGCTTGCCTAATCTACGGCCCAGGTATGACCAGAGCGCAACAATGTATTCAGGTCTGCCGGGCCACTCGTTTCCCGGACTGTCAGCCTTTGTGAATAAACGTCTGATATATAAGCCGAGGTCGGCGCGTTGTAAATAATACCCACCGCAACGGGGTATTCCGGGCCCTTCAGCTCCACTAGCATTTGCGCCATTACTCGATTGCTTTCATCATGAACCAGTACATCAGCCTCGGTGACACCATCTTCACCAAGCGTGACGATTTCCAGTTTTAGGGCCTGAGTATTCAGTCTGATACCCTTGTCACGGGACTTGCCAAATATCATTGGCAAACCATGTGCTAATTCCAGACGAGCATCCGGTGCCGTCTTTTTATTCTTAATGTCTTCAAATATTTCATCGTTGTAAACGGGGCAGTTTTGAAAAATCTCCACAAAAGAGGCACCGCTGTACTGATGTGCACGGGTCAACACACTGGTTAGATGCTTCATATCGGTATCGATTGAACGAGCGACAAATTTCGCACCGGCCCCAATGGCAAAGGTACAAGGGTTAAGGGGTAGATCAACTGATCCATCAGGTGTCGAAGGCGACCGGGTTCCAACCTTGGATGTTGGGGAGTACTGCCCCTTGGTTAAACCATATATTTCATTGTTAAATAATAGAATATTAAGATCAATATTGCGCCGAAGCACATGCAACATATGATTGCCGCCAATACTCAATCCATCCCCATCACCCGTGATTAGCCATACATCCAGTTCAGGGTTTGCCAGTTTGACTCCAGTTGCTATCGCTGGTGCACGCCCATGAATGGTGTGAAAACCATAGGTGTTCATGTAATAGGGAAACCTGGAAGAACAGCCAATACCGGACACAAATACAGTGTTTTCTTTCGCAGTACCTAATCCTGGCATTAACTTCTGTACGGTTTTCAGGATGGCGTAATCACCACACCCCGGACACCAACGCACTTCCTGATCAGTGGCATAATCCTTAAAATTTAACTTTACCGGTGCATTCATTTTAGCCCCTCCAAAACTGCTCGAATCTCACTCTCTACTTCTTTAATTCTAAATGGATGACCTGATATTTTTGTAAAACTCCGCGCCTCGATCAGATACTCGGCGCGCAGAATTTTTACCAACTGACCAGTATTCATCTCCGGTACTATTACCCGCTGGTACCCAGCCAGCAATGTACCCAGGTTGCTCGGCATGGGCCATAAATGCCGGATATGGATATGAGATACATCTAAGCCATCCTGCCGACAGCGTTTTACACTTTGATGAATAGCACCGTAGGTTGAGCCCCACCCCACTACGGCCAGATCTCCCCTCTCATTACCCAGTGCAGCATCCTGTAAAGGAATATCATTGGCAATACCGTCAATTTTTGACTTTCGGATATCAGTCATTTTTTGGTGATTATCTGAATCATAAGAAATGTTGCCGGTAACTGAATCTTTTTCAATACCACCTATGCGGTGTTCAAGCCCCGGTGTACCAGGCTTGGCCCAAACACGGGCCAGGGACTCTGGATTCCGATTTACTGGAGAAAAACCCTCAGGATCATCAGCAAACTCTACCGGGAACGGTTCATAGGTATTCATATCGGGTATGTGCCAGGGTTCTGATGCATTGGCTATATAGCCATCACTTAACAAAATAACCGGTGTGCGATATTTAGTCGCAATACGTATCGCTTCAATGGCCACATCAAAGCAGTCCACAGAATCTTTAGCCGCAATCACGGGCAAACTGGTATCACCGTGACGACCAAACACAGATTGATATAAATCTGATTGCTCGGTCTTGGTCGGCAATCCTGTAGAAGGACCACCACGCTGGGTGTTAACGACCAGCAGTGGCAGCTCCGTCGCACAGGCCAGGGAAATGGCTTCAGCCTTAAGGGAAATACCAGGCCCAGAGCTGGACGTAACGCCAAGCGAACCCGCAAAGGATGCACCAATTGCCGCACAAACCGCAGCTATTTCATCTTCAGCCTGAAAAGTCACCACATCAAAATGCTTCTTGCCCGAGAGCGAATGCAGCAGACCAGATGCCGGTGTAATTGGGTAAGATGCAAAGACAATAGGCAATCTGGCCAGCTGCCCACCAGCAATAATGCCAAATGAAAGAGCCTCCGTACCGGTAGTATTACGATATAAGCCAGGCTTAACTGACGCAGGCGGTACCTTGTAAACTTCAATACCCGTAGGTAATTCGGTAGTCTCGCCATAGGCATGCCCGGCATTGATGGCTGCAATATTTGCATCTGCAAGTTCAGGTTTATTGGCGAACTTGGTCTTCAAACCTTCAATTGCCGTATCTCGGCTGCGATCAAATAGCCACATGGTCAAACCCAAAGTCCACATGTTTTTGCAGCGTGCAGCAAACTTATGGCTTAAACCAAAGGGTTTAACCGTTTCAATCACGCGTTTGGTAATCCCAATGGAGAGCAGCCGGTAAGCGTCCAGCGACCCGTCCTCGAGTGGATTTTGTTTATAGCCTGCCCGGGCCAGATTCTTTTCACTAAAGGCATCAGAATCGACAATAATTAGTCCACCCGGTACCAGGCCATGCAAATTGGTTATCAAGGCCGCCGGATTCATCGCTACCAAAACATCCACATCATCACCGGCAGTAGTCACATCTTCCGAACCGAAGTAAATCTGAAAAGCCGATACGCCAAAGGTTGCACCGGCTGGTGCACGAATTTCAGCAGGAAAATCCGGAAATGTTGCCAGATCATTTCCATAAACGGCAGTCGCTTCGGTAAAGTTATTACCCGTTAATTGCATCCCGTCGCCAGAGTCACCGGCAAAACGGACAACCACACCCGATACAATATTGTTTAACCCCTGGCGGTCAGCTTTTTTTACTGCAGACATTATTCTTTCCTAAATTACACAGCCTTAACTCTGCCCATGCATCCCCAACTTTAAGCCAGCTGACACAAAAGCGCCTTAAACAGGCTTTACAGACTAATAATAACACACCGCGAAACCACGTCATTAGAACCATGAAGCGTCACCCGACTGATTATACTAAAGTATTTCTTACCTTATTCTGAGGAACTACCCGGCGTTTCAATCAAAACAGATATATTCTATATTAGAATTGGAAACAGCCTTGAGCGAATTATAAAAACAGCCCTGAGCATTTTATGGAAACAGCCCTGAGCGAATTATAAAAACAGCCCTGAGCATTTTATGTAAACAGCCTTGAGCAGATCCCTCAGCTAATTAAAAGAACTACTCTGACTATGCCTAATGACAGCCCTAAACCAGTAAACTATATTCCCCGCACGCGGAATTATTATCGGGCGCTGGGTTACGAAAAAGACTACATCTGGGCCAAACACGCTGAATCGCCCTTCAGCAAACTTAAAAAGCCTATTAGCCAATCTCGATTAGCCATAATCACCACCGCCATGCCAGATGACAGCATGTCTGGCAAAGCCCGAAGTGTCTGCACTCAAACTACGATAACCCCACCCCTTGAAATGTATACAGATGAACTGGCGTGGGATAAACAAGCTACCCACACTCAGGATGTCGCATCTTTCTTACCCATTGCGCAGTGTCAGCGATATGTCGAAGATGGCTTTCTGGGTAGCCTAACAGAATTGTTTTACTGTATCCCTTCGGAATATAGTCAGCGTCAAACTATAGAAGTGGATGCTCCTGCGATCGTCAGGGGGTGTATAGAGCAACAGGCCGATATTGCACTGCTGGTTCCGTTATGACCTATCTGTCATCAGACCGTGAGTCTGACCGCAAGAGCACTGGAAAGTGCGGGTATCCCCACCGTAATTGTTGGCTCTGCCCTTGATATTGTCGAATATTGTGCGGTGCCACGCTTTCTATTTATTGATTTCCCACTGGGTAATCCTTGCGGTAAACCCTTTGACGAAATAATGCAGACCGACATTATAAAGGACGCCTTCAAGCTTCTGTCTGAAGCTAAACAAGCCCAATGCACCGTTAAAGGTAACTATTCCTGGGGAAGCGATATTTGGCGAGAAAATTATTCCCGTGTGGATAAATCCATGCAAGAGAAACTTCGCTTACGCGGGGAACGCAGACGCCAGCGACAGGGAAATAATAAAAACATCAATTCGCCTCCAGGTTAATCTGCCTTGAGCAAAATAAAATGGAATGATTGCTATGAATAATAAAAACCGCCAATGGCGTTTGGCAAGAACGCCTGCAGAAGGCTGGCCTACCGAGGGAGATTTCGAGCTGTCAAGCACAGGCATTCCCAGTCCTGGCCCGCAGCAACTCCTAGCCAAAACCATCTATCTCTCTATGGACCCCTACCAATGGGGCAGGCGACGCGCTGGTGTTGAAGTGGTTGGGGAAGTTTGCCACGGCAGAACAGTTTCCCAAGTCATAGAAAGTAGAGTTGCCGACTACCAAGAAGGCGACATTATTTTTAATACCAATGGCTGGCAGGAATACGGCCTAACAGGCGAGAATATTTCAGTGTTTGGCTATATGTATCCGCGTAAAATAGACCCCGCGATTGCGCCCATATCAACAGCTCTTGGCGTATTGGGTATGTTAGGACTAACGGCTTATTCTGGTGTTTACCTGCAATGCCAACCCCAGCCGGGAGAAACAGTGGTGGTTTCCGCGGCCTCAGGTGGTGTGGGACAAAATGCCGGGCAAATCGCCAAATTGAAAGGCTGCCGGGTAGTTGGTATTACAGGATCAGAGCAAAAGTGTAATTTTGTAACTGAGACACTGGGCTTCAGCGCCGCCGTCAATCACAAAGCCCCTGATTTTGCTGAGCAGTTAGCTAAGGCCTGTCCGGACGGTATTGATATCTACTTCGAAAATGTCGGGGGCGCAGTATTTGAAGCAGTAAAACCCCTGTTAAATAAAAACTCCCGTATTGCCCTGTGTGGACTTATTTCGCAGTATGGCGGTGACGATATGGCATCAATGCATGCGTTGTGGAGAAAAGCAGGACAAAGCATTTTTGACAAACAACAAGTAACAGCCCACCGTCTGTTTGTTGGAGATTTTGTCGCTGACTACCAAGATCAATTTTTAAGCGAAATGGGTGAATGGGTAAAGGATGGATTGATAAAATACAAGGAGGATCGGTGGCAAGGTCTGGAAAATACCCCGGCCGCATTTAGCGCCATGTTATCTGGTGGAAACTTCGGCAAAACTATCATTCAGGTAAGCGATGATCCAAGTACAGACGAACAACTCAATAAAAAAAGAAACAGTGTAAATGTGTTAGGATAGACTGGGACATAAACACTGCAAGATATTGAAAAACTATAATAAGAATCAGTCCGGAGGATGCATTCATTGGCAAACAAAATAGCATTGGTTACAGGTGGTGGTACAGGCATTGGACAAGCCAGTGCGCTCGCCCTAGCCAAAGAGGACTTTACTCTGGTGCTTAGTGGGCGCAACGAAGACTCCTTAAGACAATCAGCAAAAAAAATTGAATCTCTGGGCCGCAAAGCACTGGTAATCCCGACCGATATCAGCGATTTCTCCTCCGTCACGGCATTGTTCAAAAAAATCGAAGATGCATTTGGTCGACTCGACCTACTATTCAACAATGCCGGTACCGGCGCGCCAGCAGTCGCTTTTGACGAGCTCAAATATGAACATTGGCAACATGTCGTTGCAGTAAATCTAACCGGCTCATTTTTATGTGCTCAACAAGCATTCAAAATGATGAAAGCCCAAACTCCCCAGGGTGGACGTATTATTAACAATGGGTCCATATCTGCTACCTCGCCCAGGCCAAATTCAGCACCATACACAGCAACCAAACATGCCATCACTGGCCTGACAAAATCAATGTCTCTGGATGGCCGTGAGCACAATATAATTTGTAGCCAGATCGACATCGGCAATGCACTAACCGAAATGACGGCCCCCATGGCCGCCGGTGTGCCCCAGGCAAACGGCGACATACTTGCCGAACCCACCATGGATGTGCAGGATGTCGCTCGAGCCATCGTATTTATAGCCAATTTACCCCTGGAATCTAACGTACAGTTCATGACCATTATGGCCAGCAAAATGCCTTTGATAGGTCGCGGTTAACTTAAGTTACACGAAATAAGAGAACACAAATATGAAAGCACTAGTTATTGGCGGCACAGGACCAACCGGACCCTTTGTGGTGAACGGGCTACTGGCTCGAGGTTATGAAACTGCAATCTTACACACCGGCAACCACGAGGTTGATAGCATTCCGGAGGAAGTCGAACATATACATACCAACCCCTTTGATGAAGAAGCTACCAAAGCCGCCCTGGGTAACCGGTCTTTTGATTTAGTCATTGCTATGTATGGTCGTTTGCGCATGCTGGCACCGCTATTTAAAGGTCGCACAAACCGGTTTATTTCCGTAGGCGGAGTACCTATATACAAAGGTTATGGCCGTCCGACTACGGTATTTCCACCGGGCTTACCCGTACCAACCCGTGAAGATGCACCCAAGGCAGGCACTGAAGAAGTAGGCAAAGTCTTGCGCATTATCGAAACTGAAGAGTGTGTATTCCAACACCACCCCGAGGCAACCCACTTTCGCTATCCATTAATCTATGGTCCTGAGCAATTGCTACCCAGAGAATGGTTGATTGTTCGAAGGATCCTGGATAAACGCTCCCACATTATTGTACCGGACGCAGGACTCACCCTCCGAACTGCAGCCTATGGTGAAAATGCGGCCCACGCTTTACTACTTGCAATTGATAAACCCAATGCGGCCCAGGGCAATGTCTACAATGTCGGTGATGAAACCACGTTAACCGTCAAACAAACCATCGAAGTGGTCGCCCAGGCCCTGGATCATGAGCTGGAAATAATCAGCATTCCTCTGGAATATGCCCCCTCAGCGCTGCCACTACTGGGTACCAGTTGGACCTACCACCGATTGACCGATGCCAATGCAATACGCACTGAACTGGGTTACCGTGATGTACTGCCAGTTAAAGAGGCCCTGACACGCTCTGCCCGATGGCTGGTTGATAATCCGCCGGAAAAAGGTGGACGAGAAGAAAAGGGCTTACAAGATCCGTTCGATTACGCCTTTGAAGACAGACTTGTTGCTGCCTGGCAGAATGCCATGCAATCCATTCGAGAAGTTAACCGCGACTCACCTATATCGTTTAGAGACCGTTACGCCGACGGACGCCGGGGCGAGGAAAATGCCAAGTCCTGAGTTGTGACGCGGACAGGGCACTGAGTGCCCTGCCTACAACATTGTCTCAGATACTCAGGCTCGAGCACCACAGATGATTAACCGCCGTAGAAGGTCTTTTCACCCAACTCTGCCATTATCAGAATAGCGTTGTCAGCGCGCCCTTCAATAGTTTGCTGAAGACCGGCATCAACAACTTCGCCAACAAAAATGGAGTGATCGCCTTTCTCAACAGTCTCTACCAGTTTGCACTCAACGAAAGCCGGCACTGACTCCAGTATCGGACAACCATTTTTGCCACTCTTGTATTTTTCACCATTGAGCGTATCACCCTCTTTGGTAGTTGCCTTGAAAAAAGCAAAGCATGGACCCTGCTGCCCTTTGCCCAGCATATTTAATGCAAAGTAGCCGGTATCCTTAATTAAATCATGTGCACCTGCATCAGTTTTAACACCCACGGCGACCAATGGCGGATCAAAACTCGCCTGGGTCACCCAGTTCACAGCAGCTGCCGCGACTCTTCCATCAGATGCCTCGGCCGTTAAAACATACATACCATAAGGAATCATACGCAATGCTGTTTTCTTATCACTTGCTTCCATAGTTTACTCTCTGTCATTAAAAAAACGGATCCAGGCTGTACCCGGATCCAGATTTATACAATACCACCAAAATTTATGCTGCAGCAGCTTTGTCTGCTTTCCAGGATTTATTGCCCGCTGGCAAATTGAATATACCTGCAACGTTATCGCGCATAATTGCCTGACGTTGCTCAGGCGACAACGACGCAGCATGCTCATCTAACAAGGCCTGTGAATCCGGCCAGGTCGAATCAGTATGTGGAAAATCGTTTGCCCACAGTAATTGTTTATAGTTCATTAAATCTGCGGTTTTAAAGGCTGTCCAATCATCCTGAAATGTCATCCAGACATTGCTTTTCATGTACTCGCTGGGCAGTTTGCTCAGACCTTTTATGATACCACCCTCTACGTTAAATTTTGCCGCATGATCCATACGATACATATAGTGAGGCATCCAGCCGGCGTCCCCTTCAGCGCAAACCATTTTCAGCTCCGGGTGACGCTCAAAAACACCTCCCAGCGTTAATAAACCCACTACATCCTGTACCGCCCGTATAATAGTCAAAAATCCATTCATTGGGTGTCCACGATGGACATTCTGCTTGCGAGACATACCGCCTGAACGAGAGGTCAAAATATGGAAGGCGATGGGCAATTTCAGATCCGTCGCGCATTCCCATAATGCGTCATATTCCGGGTGATCATAATCTCCTTCAACCGGCTCACCAGGCATCATCATGCCAACATGACCCATTTCTTTTGCACGCCGAAAATCTTCTATTGCACTATCAACCGACATCACCGCGGTTTGTGCCAAACCAAATAAACGATTGGGAAGCCCGCCACAAAACTCTGCTAACCAACGGTTATAAGCCTGCATACAAGCATTTTTATATTCAATATCAGGATGTGTACAAAGCGCCATGCCCACGGATGCATAAATAACTTCAGCCGCTATACCATCCTGATCCTGTGCTTCCTGCCGGTATGCCGGATCCCAGCCAGCTCGCCGAGTCTCCTCAAATTTAATCGTACCCACTCTGGATTTGCGCTCTGCGATGGAATAACCCGCACCATCTAACAGCGCCAGCGGTATAGTCTTTTTTACATCCTTGATAACATATACGTCATCGCCCGATTCAGACTGTTTTATTTTGGGCGCATCATCCCGAAATTTAGGATCAATGTAATCGACGTAACAATTAGGTGGTTCCGTAATGTGCGAATCTGCCGATATAGCACCTGCTGGTATTTCTCCACTGCTCATAGCTAGTTCCTTCCTTGTTGATTATTTCTCCTGACTATATCGCAATTAAAACCTCTTGTGTTCGACATACTGTAAATCCATGCAGATCCCGGGGGGATACTGCCCTGCCCCAGCGCACCACGTGCAGCGGTGAAGTATTGTAGCCGGAGCTACCAAACATCTACCTATGTCATTGTTTATTCTTAAAAATATGCAATGATAGGTAAAGCACAATGGTAGTAGGGTCATTAATTATTCAGTGGAATTAGTATGATCAAAATATTTCTATTTTTACTGGTTGTAGTTTCTGCTCTGCTAACCATCCATTTTGACCTGATGAGCTACCTAACTCTGGCAAATATCGAAGCCTCTCGACAATACTTGGGCTGGTGGGCACCCCTTGTATTTTTACTTGCTTTTACCATAGGTGAACTGATTCATATCCCTTCTGTTTTGTGGATATTTTTTGCAGGTATTATCTGGCCCGTATGGCTGGCACTTCCCATTGCACTTTTATCTGCTCTTATTGCAGCAGCATGCTCTTTTTTAGTCGCCAGGTACTTTTTGGGAGAAACATTCCACCAAAAATTACCCACCAGGTTACAAAAGCTGACCAAAAAAATTGAGCAATCACCACTACAAGGAATCATCCTGGTTCGCTTGACCACCTTTCTCCATCCGATTATGCACTGGATACTTGCTGCAGCCCCAGTTAACCTAACAACATTCCTGGTGGGAACACTGATAGGAATATTTCCACTAACACTGGCCATCGTATTATTAGGTGACGTATTTTTGAACTGGTGGGATCAATATGCCTGGTATATTTCCGGGCTTGTTATTTTCGCTATTGCAATATATGCATTAATTCATTTCAAACAAAAGTCTGCAGAAGCCGCAAACTGAAAGACGTTCCTTCGATCAACTTCTTGCAAATAAATCATTGCTATTAACTTATTGCACCCAGCCCCTTCACGTAACAAACCCCTAGCTCTCTATTACCAAGCTCTCTATTACCAAGCGTGGGTTTCTCCGTTCCACTTCCAAAATCCACCCGTATTATCTGCATTCAACTGGGTGACAACATTTATGATGCCAGCAGCACTGTCTGTGGCAGTCAGGTCAGCAGTGGGCCCACCCATGTCAGTTTGCACCCAACCAGGGTGTATCACACAAACCTGGATATTTTCTTTTGCAAGCTCGATAGCCGCGAGCTTCATTACTTTATTCAAGGCCGCTTTACTGGCACAGTATGCGTAAGCCACTGTCATATCCAGAGAAATTGCACCCATTTGACTGGTAATAGTCACCACTTTTGAGGTATCTGGCAAACTAAGATTTTCTTTCAAAGCCTGCAGTATGCGTAAAGGCGCCATTGCATTAATATTGAAGGTGTCTGCCCAGCCTTCAAAATCCATATTTGATACCGACTGAGATTTCGGACCACCGGTTCCCGCGTTATTGATTAGAATATCAATGGGCACACCTTTAAGTTGACTCGCCATTTCGGCAACAGACACGGCATCACCAATACTCACTTTAATTATCTGCACGTCATTGCTCTTGGCAAGCTCATTCAGCTCAGTGGCTGACTCAGGGCTACGGCAACACGCAAACACTTTATTTCCCGCACTCGCATACTGACTAGTCAACTGCAGACCTATACCTTTGTTGGCACCCGTTATTAGTATATTTGCCATTTTTCGCTCTCCTAAAATCCCAATAAGTTGCTAAATCGGTTCTCATGATACCGAATATCACCCAAAGTATGCTCAGTCACACGCGCACGTTTCAGAAAAAAACCAATTTCCTCCTCGTCAGTCATGCCTATTCCACCATACATCTGAATCGCCTCATTGCTAACAAGATTAAATGTTTCTGCCACTTTCGCTTTGGCAAGGCTGGCATGGCGGGCAATTTCAGCACTTGTTTTTCCTTCATCCAAACAGGAGAGCGCAGACATAACCACTGATTTGCATATCTCAATTTCCACATACATTTGTGCTGAGCGATGTTGCAATACCTGGAAAGATCCCAGCGGCACATCAAACTGGATACGGGTTTTTATATACTCAACAGTGCGCTCAAATGCCTCTTGCATGCTACCTAACATTTCAGATGCAATACAAATTTGCCCAATATTGAGGATCTCGTGCAGGATCTTCAACCCCTTATCAACTTCCCCAAGTACTGCAGAAGCCGGTACTTCAACATCGCTAAAGGTCATATTACAAGCATTGCGACTATCTACCATTTGGCGTTTAACAATGGAAATACCAGGACTCTGAGCATCAACCAGGAACAAGGTCACACCTGTATCAGAACCCGGCTCGGCAGATGTTCGCGTCACAACAACAAACTTATCGGCTATATTGGCATCCAGAACAAAACACTTCTCGCCGCTTATTTTATATCCGCTCGCTGTTTTGCTTGCAAGGGTACGGGTATTTTCCGGGCAATGATTTGCACTCTCTTCTAGCGCCATCGCCAACAAAAGTTCACCACTGACTATTTGTGGCAAAAATTCTTCTTTTTGCTGCTCATTACCAGCCAACGAAAGAGCGCTACCACCTAGTACGCAGGTGGAGAATAATGGTGACGCTGCCAGGGTACGCCCAGCCTCCTCTAATACCACACCCAAACCCAGATAGCTGAAATCCAGACCACCATAGGCTTCCGGAATAATGATTCCAGCCCAACCCAGATCAACCATTTGTTTCCAGTGGCTTTCGGTATATCCACTCTCAACATTGTCATCGCGTAATTCCCTAAGTTGGCTAATCGGCATATTCTTAGTGAAAAAATCTTTTGCAGAATCACTCAGCAACTGTTGTTCTTCATTTAATGTAAATGCCATTATTTGTTCCCCTGGGCTTCCGGTAACTGCAGAATGCGTTTAGCGATAATATTCAACTGCACTTCAGAGCTACCACCAGCAATAGTAAAGGCTTTATCGGATAACCAGCGCTCGGAGATAGCCAACTCCTCTTTGCTAAATTCATCACCCTCCCGGCCTAATCCGTTGGGGCCCAATATAGACACCATAAGTTCAGACTTTTTCTTGGTCATCTCAGAGGCGTAATATTTCATTACCGAAGTAGCAAACCCCAATCCTTTTCCTGCCTTAGCTTCCTCTGCGATACGTTGCGTGGTATCCATAAATGCCAGAGAGTTCATTTCATGTCGAACTATTTGAGCTCGCAACAGTGGATCTTCAATTTCGCCAGCTTCGTTCGCTCGGTACTTCTTTGCCAGATCGACCAAGCCCGACTTTACCGCGGAACCAATGCCAATACGTGAACTACCAATGGAAGATCGTTCAAACTGCAATAAACGTTTGCCCACTGTCCAGCCATCATTGACTTTTCCAACCAAATCCCGCTTTTCAGCTATCACATTATCGAAAAAAACCTGGCAAAATAAAGAATTCCCACTGATCAGCTTAATGGGCTTCCTGGTAACCCCAGGATCAGTCATTGGAAATAGCACGAAACTAATGCCTTTTTGTTTTTGCACACTGTTATCGGTTCTTACCAGACAAAACATCCAATCAGCATTCATAGCCCCTGATGTCCAGATCTTCGATCCATTAATTAAATAGTGGTCACCCTTATCTTCTGCTTTGGTCTGAACATTAGCGAGATCTGAGCCAGCATTTGGCTCACTGTAGCCCTGACACCAGTTCACTTCACCCGTAACAATCTTGGGAATATGCCGTTGCTTTTGCTCTTCTGTACCCAACTCAAGCAAGGTCGGGCCAATCATGCTTAGCCCCATACCTGATAGTGCTTGAGGTGCGTTTATGCGCTTGATTTCCTTTCTAAAAATCAGGTTCTCAGCAAAGCTCAAACCGCCGCCACCATACTCTTTAGGCCACATAGGTGCAGTCCAGCCTTTTTCACCCATGCGCTCAAGCCACAACCTGGAATCTCCCTTTAAATATCTCGTTGATAAACCAGCACCGCGACTAGCGCCTTTTTCACAAAGGCTCGGGGGACAGTTTTTACTAAGCCATTCCCGAACTTCCTGCTTAAACGCATCATTTTTGTTCATATTTTTAGCTCTCTAATTTTCAATCCGACAATTGTTGCAGTCTATACTCTCTGTCCCAAGATCCCTATCAGGCATAGAGAGATCCCTATCAGGCATAGAGAGATCCCTATCAGGCATAGAGAGATCCCTACCAGGCATAACTAGATCCCTGTCAGGTACAAATACTAATACAGGTATTACAAAAAAAAACAGATTTCTCGACAAATCCCAAGGAATTGTTCTCTGCAACCTCGCGGGCGTCTGCACCAAAGGTGGGACTACAAACTAAGCCAGGAGAGGCAGTGGCTATGCCATTCTGGTGGACCGCTCTATGTGTTCTAGACAGCAATCCCGGTTTTATTTCCCAAAGCTTCAAATTCCTGAATCAGCCGTTCTGAATCAGGCAGCTTGGACAACTGACGGAGGATTTTTTCCCAGGACTCTTTACGTGCATTATCATAAACCGTCGTGGTGTGGTAGCCAACCATTCCGTCCCAAACTGGGTCGAGCAGTTCGTTTCCTTTTATCGTTCCACCATCAACGGTCTTAAACGTCAACGTGCGCATTTCCGAAAGCACCGTTTGCAGATAATCCACATGGATCGCTTCATCCTGACGGATACGCTCTACTAACTCACTCGCCAGATTCGCTTCTTCACGACGGTCTTTAAACATGCTCGGGTCATTGAATAATCCACAGCAGAATGAGAACATTTTCTCTGCTCTTATTTCTACCATTAGAATATTCATATATATGAGCAAAAACTCTTCCAGTACTTCCGGAATCTGAGGGAAAACACGGCCTGTTTCCGGTCGATTAATGTTTTCCGGTGCCTCCACCAGTGGATAGGCCTCAGCACCAAAAAGAAGATCTCTAACCACAAACCACATTTCATCATGAGCCCCTATTTCACCATCTTCAATACCACCTTCATCCTGTCCGTGGGCATGATGAAGCCCCTTATTCAGGTGACCGACTGCAAGCTCGGAAATATCTTCCTCAAAAAAATCCTGAAACTCGGGCCCAACGATTGCGCTAAAAACTCTGCCCTTGCCTTCAATAATACCCGTGATGGTAAGCGAATCCCAAAGTGTTTTGCCCAAACCATTCCTTATTAAATATTTTTGTTGTTCATGATTAGGAAAATTTTCTTTTTTTAAAAGCGCCTGACTGGCGTCGATCAATTCACCACCTTTCTCATTTAACGCCTCAGCCCATGCAGCGACTGCCTTGCCTCTTTTTAACATCCTTGGCGTCAGGTAGATACCTTCAGCATCAAAACCACCATGAAGTCTTTTACCCATAACAATATGCGGTTGAGCATAGCTTTGATCGCTCATGATTTCGTTATAGGAATATACGAGTTGAGTCATGTTCTTGTCCTCGATAATCTTCATTGGAAAAAGCGTTAAACAATTATACTTCGATATCAGTTAAGGACAACTGGCGGATAGTACGCCGCTTTGATAATGCTCAAGCCTGAGCACTTGGTGGCTTAAAATCAAAGCCGGCTTTTTTTACAGCCTCAACAATTATACCAACGGGCAGTACAGACATTCGGCTCAATGCCCATAAAATACTTGATCTATGGCCTGTTCGGCAGTATGCAAATACTGGTACCTCACTCGCCAACACCCCCTTAAAAGCAATAGTTGTATGCTCATCGATTGTGCCCGGAGTAATCGGCAAATACAAAAACTCTAACCCGGCATCTTTTGCTGCTGCGGCTATTTCTCTACTTTCAGGCTGATTAGCTTCTTCATCATCGGGCCGGTTACAGACAATAATTTTAAATCCTTGCTCCTTAACCCCAGCAATATCTGTAGGATATAACTGGCCTGCAACAGAAACTACCGAATCAAGCTGCACAAACTTCACTGTCTTCTCCCAAAACACGAATTCGCACCATTTTACTACGCATACAATGAAAAAGCAGTGTCCTCGTCGTTGAGGCCATAGTAGTAGTGAATAGCAGCGAGCGGTAGCTAGAAAAGACTACACCAACAGATCATTGGCCCGGATGCACCGCCAGCACGTCACAGGGAGCCCGAACCAATATACGCTCCGCGGAATTTCCCAATACCATGTCTGTGGGCTTTCGGTGCGCGCTTGAACCTACGACCAGCAGATCTGCATCTATTTTGTATGCTATGTTGCCCACCGCGTGACCCACTTTTCCAAGCGGCATATGAATCCTGGATTCAGGAATTGCATAGGGTTCTATCAGGGTCTCAAGCGCATCCTTGGTTTTCTCTCTGGCTTTTTCACGAACAGAGTTCGGATTCACTATATCAAGATCGCGCAGGATTTTTGAAAACTCAACCACACAGACACAGTGTAATTTTGCGGAATGCATTTGCGCAAACTGATGCGCAGCTTCCAGTACTTCTTTGTTGAGCAATATGTGTTTTTTGTCCATGTGCCTCAAATCAATAGCCGCCAGAATATTGCCTGACGGTTTACGCTGCGCTCTGGCTGCAACCATGAGAAAGGGCACCCCACATTCGCGTAACAAGCGCCAGTCTAGCGGTTTATGCATCAGTGTTTCGGAATGATGCACGGATTTGATAACAAGCTGATAGTCTACCTCCATAGAGCGACCAGCTACCCAATCTGCTATATCACTGGTCCAAATCGTTTCCAAACTCACATCTGCAGCCATGAGCCCTGCATCCAGCATCTTTTCCCTCAACCAGCTTTCACGCGCGCGCAAAACTTCTTTTTTTAAGGCACTGCGCTGATGTACATCAAATACACTCTCATCGTCTATCATAGAATTCCAGCAGAATGATACCAAGTGTAAATGGCATTGGGTGGCAAGCTGGACCTCACGAGCATGCTCCAGCGCCACCTGCTCATGCTTGGGTTTGTCCAAAACTACCAATACGGAATTCAACTTCTTCATTACACATTACCCCAACAGTTTATCTATGTAGCACTAACATCCAGTTTATTTTATGAAGATCCATGAACAGTCACGACATCCAGGGATACTGCATGCAGTATCCTTTCCGATGTGTTTCCAAGCAGAACACCTCTTACACCCTCACGAGCCTGAGTTCCCAGAAACAGAATTTCTGCCTGGGTAATCTCAGCTACCTGTGCGATGGTGTGAGTCGAGTGCCCTTCCTCTGCATGCAATAAAGTAAATTTCACATCTGCCTTGCTGCATATTTGATCAAC
Source organism: Pseudomonadales bacterium (assembly GCA_019090385.1). Lineage (GTDB taxonomy): Bacteria > Pseudomonadota > Gammaproteobacteria > Pseudomonadales > Azotimanducaceae > DC-out156. Next base: position 26,043 of record JAHRWB010000019.1, read on the forward strand.
CAATTGAATAATTTCGGTTTCTATACTTCGCCTGAGTTCCTCATAGCTCCTAATAACACCTAACTCCCCCACCCAAGGCTCAAACAAAGGGTATGAGCAAATCACCTGCAACTCTCCCCCCAATACGGACGACAGATACGAGGCATCCTGTAATACTTTTATATTTAACTTCTCATGCGCTTCATCAAATATATCCAGTGCAGCCAGAACAATTGGATTATCAACCCATGCCTGCTCTTTGACCAACATCACAGGCACCGTGGCATGTCGCAGTAGATTCCAATCATCCGGGGTTCTTATGGTACTGGCCAGCCGCCCATTTCCGCCTGTAGCCTTCACTATCAAATCAGCGTCAACAGCGTCCGCTGCATGTAATATACCTTCCCAAGTTCGCCGATTCCAAACCGTTGCTGTTTCTATTTTCTTTATACGATTGACAAAAGGCTGGCAAAGTTCTTCCAGATAAGTTTCAGCAGCTTTCAGCATAAAGCTCTTTAGCTCCACCGAGCCCTCTATATCACGACTTTTGAGATCCGCTACGCCCTCGTAGATTACCCGCACGACATGTACGCTAGCTTTGCTAGCCTCCGCAAGCGCCTCTACTTTTTCCAGTACAAACCGAGTATCAGCCGATTCGGCCACTGCAACAAGAATGTTTTTGATCTTGCGCATGGTTAACTCCCTCTTGTGTTTAGAATTTATCGATAGGCTAGTCCCTAAATTGCTGCAAGCATATCCGTAATTCCCCCAACCCTGCTAACCATGCTATAACTCAAACAATCCTGCTAAAGTGATCGCATACCCCAGTTGAGGCAGCGCGTTTACTCATCACCTATGAAACAAAGAAACCTTATCCATATTTTACTGGCACTCAGCGCTGGGTACCTGATATCTCAATGGGTGCCGGCAGAAACAGCTGTCCAAACCGGGCTAGGTTTATTCACTTGTATAGCCTGGCTATGGATTAGTGAAGCGCTACATATCAGTGTTACCGCATTACTGGTTCCATTGTTGGCATCACTGTTTGGCATTTTTAGCGTCACGCAAGCACTGGTAAATTTTGCCAACCCGATTATATTTCTGTTTATGGGTGGATTCGCATTGGCAGCTGCTCTACAAAAATATGCACTGGATTATGCATTCGCCATAAAAGTACTCAATTTATCTCGTGGCAACCCCGTTGTTGCTATCCTGTTATTATTCCTGATTACTGCATTCCTGTCGATGTGGATAAGTAATACAGCCACCGTGGCCATGATGCTGCCACTAACCCTTGCTTTGCTTGCTGACAGAGATCCTATTAATGAATCAAAACTTTTTCTTTTTGCACTCCTGGGACTAGCCTACTCCGGCAATCTTGGAGGCATGGCAACACTCATTGGCAGCCCACCCAATGCCATTGCTGCGTCCGCAGCAGATATAGACTTCATGCACTGGTTAAGCCTTGGTATTCCAGCATTTCTCACCCTGTTCCCTCTGATGCTAATTGCACTGTATTTGTCTATTAGACCGAAGTTTGGCTCCCATTTGACACTGCAACTGCATACACAGCCCACAGAACAATCCGCAAAAAAGCGACAGAAGTATGTGCTGGCTATTTTTCTTGTAACTGCCACAAGCTGGGTGATGAGCTCGCCTTTGTCTACAGCACTGGGCATTGAAAAAAATTTTGATTCACTCGTTGCCATTATCGCAATAGTGCTATTAATTAGCAGTGGGTGCATTAATTTCAAAGAGCTCTCAGCTAAAACCGATTGGGGCATACTGATTTTATTTGGCGGAGGGTTGACCCTATCTGCAGCGATGCAGGTCTCCGGTGCAAGCGCGTGGCTCGCGGACAGCGTAGTTGCATTGCTACCTGGCAATAACCATTGGTTAGCGCTGTTTGAAATATGCCTATTTATTATTTTTCTAACCGAGCTGGTTAGCAATACTGCCAGTGCAGCACTGTTGGTACCCGTGTTTATTTCGATTGCAGCCGGTCTTGGATTTTCAGAACAAGCGATGGCGGTATTAATCGCACTATGTGCATCCTGCGCCTTTATGCTACCCGTCGCTACACCGCCAAATGCCCTTGTCTTCTCGTCGGGATTTATACCTCAACAACGCATGTTGCGCACAGGTCTGTTACTGAACATAACGTTTGCACTAGCACTGTCCGGGCTGAGCTGGATTATATCGGACTAGAAAAAATGCGTATCGTCCTCGCCGTCATCACTGGAACTATCAGATACATCCGGTGCAAAGTTCTCTATATTCAGCTGGTTTCCAACTTCGTCCAGATGACTCACTATCATTTGGGAAAGTGGTGAAATTTTAGTAAAAAGTAACTCCGCTTGTTCCAGGTTACCTTTTTCTTTTTCTTTCACAATATCCACTATAGTTTGATGTAGATCTATATGCGGTTGCTCTATTTTTTGCATTGGAAGCATTTGCATGTAGTTTTTGGCAGCATCGGAATAATACCAGAGCCCAAAATCACAGTGTCGCGGAGATACGGCCTGCTCTTTGGTCAATTCAGCATTACCATCCAGATAAGCACGTATGCGTCCATTCCACGCAAGGTGAGCGGCACGTGCAGTTTTCAATTTATAGTGAATATTGTCGCCTACTGTGTACCCTGAAACCAGCCCCTGCAAGCCCTTGACTGCAGCGGCCAACCTATCACTGGCATCACCTGTCTGCAGGCCAGAGGCTTCCGACATTTCAGCAAACTGAGCAATGTTGGCCACGGTATTGCTGGATAAGTTTTTAAAGTTACTGACCTGGCTCTCCATAGATGTAGCAATATTTGCGTTAATTGTTGTAATACTGTTGACCGCTTCAGTAATAACGGTCAACGACTCCCCTGTTTCAGCAGCACGTTTAACACTGTCAGATGCATATTCCGTGCTCATCTGCATAACATCTACCGCTTTATCAGTTGATCGGTGAAGCTGAGCGATAATTGTTTCGATTTCACCCGTTGAGGACTGGGTACGCTCTGCAAGGCTACGCACTTCGTCTGCAACAACCGCAAAACCACGACCCGACTCACCAGCCCGTGCCGCTTCAATGGCAGCATTAAGTGCCAACAAATTGGTTTGTTCTGCTATCCCGCGAATGACTTTAGCGATACCCGCAATTTCTTGATTACGGCTTTTCAACTCTAGAATGGCAGACTGGGCTTCATCAATACCACCAGCAAGTAAACCGATTGACTCAATAGTCTCATTTGTTACCGACATACCATGCTCGGCCTGCTCCTTTGCGCTTCTGGCAGCAGAAGCCGCTTCTTCTGATAATTCAGCAACTTCAGTTATACTGGTAATCATCAAATCGAGATTATCTGTGATTTCCGAGGTTTCGCTACGCTGTAGATCTACACATTCCCGAGTTCTGTTTGCCACGGCACCTAAATCAATAGAGGCGTCAACAACTTCAAGGGTGCAAGTCATTGCGTTAGAAACAAGGCTTTCTGTTTGCTGCGTACAAAAATCTATATTTAGGGCTAGCATAGTCAACTCATCTGAGTATTTAGACCTCAGCCGTACGGTAAGATCTCTGGCAGTACTCGACCGGACCAAGTCATCAGAATAGCGGGAAAGGCGTCGAGTTATCCAAAGTACAACTGCTGCCGCCATAACAGCCAATATAATGCTAACAACTGCCATAACTGCCATAGTCGACAGGAATGTCATAGAGCGATAGTCAAAAGCATTAACTCCTTGCAAACGCAGGTTTTGAGCAACGGCCACAGCTTTACTGATCTTCTGCAAAGCAGCGTTTGACGTTTTCAACCACGCATCAACATTGGTCGTAAAATCTCCCCCACGGGCGCCACTGACTAGACTATCTCGCATAGCAAAATATTTACGCGTAGAAGTCGCAGCAAAATTTGCACCTATACTCCCCAGACCTTGCAATTCTACATTTTCCGATGCGGGATCCCGCACAGCAATGATTTTCAGTTTGGCCAATAGACTGTCCAAGTTTCTGACGCGCCGCTTAAGCGGGTCAGCATCATAAATAAGCTGACCAAATTCAGATTGACCAAGGGCTTTACCCCCAGAAATAAATGCAGCCACTCGCGCTTGATCTTCAGCAAGAAATTGAGGAGCACCCCACACAATATCTTCCACTAAACCACTGGATTCAGTGAAAAATCCAAGATCGGCCTGACTCGCAATAGCATAATGCTGCAAGTCAAACCCAGAGCGGATACTTAATGCGATCAGGTCCATCCACCGCTCCGCCGACACTTCTTTGCCCTGCTGAGTGAGCTGAAGATCTATCTCTGCACGCGCTTTTTCAAGTTGGGTATAGTTGGTTTGGAATTGAATTAGGGTCGCTCTGAATGCATCATCCGCCGGCACCAAGGCCATTAAACCCTCAGAGTATTTCGAGACCTCCGCCAATATCTCGTCATTTTTTCGCCGGTGAGTTTTAAGCACTGCCAGTAATTGTCTATCCAGGCTATTACCAGCATTGGATCTTGCCAATAAAATACGGGTAACTACACGTTCACTGGAAAGTTCTCCAGCGCTTGATGCCAGCGCCTGGGAAAGATGTGTAACAAGTGTAAGTTGCTCGACACGCTGCATACTTTTGAAGGCGGGTAAAACACCAATAGATAAGGTCAGGCCAAGCGCAAATACACCCAAAACAACAATACACGCGATTAGTTTGGTTCGAATTAGAATGCTCATAGGATTTAACTTTTCCTGACCCAACTTGTGATTTGCATTACCTAAATCCTTATGAATGAATCGGTGGTACTACAGCATTCCTTCAGTGTAGACGTTAAATATCAAACCAACTATTTGATTGCCTGGACATGAGCCTCTGCAAAGGTAATCTATCGTAGAGCGCATTTTGCTGGTCAACGTTTTGGCACAGCTATATAAAGCTTTGCACTTAAATGCTTAGTTATGTATTGGTGAAACCGACAATTTATAGATTTAACAAGCACCAAATTAATGCCAAATTTATGACGCGTAATTTAAGCCCGATTTCTTCTTATACCGACAAACCTCAACAAACCTGAACTAAGTATCAATAAAGTACCAGTCTCCGGTTCCGATGCCCTCACTCGGGCTTAGCCTACCTACACCAGCAACTACTTAGGCCAGCAACTGCTTACACTTACAACTAGTAAGACCTGCAATTAAACGGGGCACATCCGGGCAAATCTACGACCGAATTTAGTATTTGAAGTTCTACGGTGGTATGATTATCAATGCACTCCATTTCCATAGGGGCTAGTTATATTTACGTCGTGATAAGTGCTTTAATTTATCCTTGTTGCTAAATGGAGCTTGGGATCGAGTCCGACTTGCCCCATATTTATTATGTTAGATTTAGCATTCAAGCACTTCAGGTTTATCTTACGGAAACTTGCATTCAGGAAAACAGATTTAAAACAGGAGAAATTCACTTGGCTTCAAACACAAATAATAGCCAGAATAACGATCAACAACCGGCCCTTGATGCGCTGATAATTGGCGCTGGCTATAACGGCGTCTACCAGCTCCATAGATTGCGGCAGGAAGGTTTTTCCGTCCAATTATTAGAAGCTGCCTCAGGACTCGGTGGAATTTGGCATTGGAACTGTTACCCAGGTGCGCGAGTAGATTCTCACGTACCGAATTACGAGTTTTCCATGCCTGAAATCTGGGAAGACTGGAATTGGACAGAACGCTTTCCTGGCTGGGAAGAACTTTGTCGCTACTTTGAGCATGTAGACAAAAAACTGGATTTGAGCCGTGATATTCAGTTTAACACTCGCGTGACTGCAGCAGAGTTTGATACCGACCGAAATGAGTGGTTAGTAACTACGCAAAACGGTGATACCACACGCGCCAGGTTTTTACTTCCCTGTATTGGTTTTGCTGCCAAAGCACATATCCCCCAATTTAAAGGACTTGACTCATTTAAAGGCATCACCCATCACACTGCCCACTGGCCCCGGGAAGGTTTATCACTGAGTGGAAAAAAAATCGGGGTCGTTGGCACTGGCGCAAGTGGCGTACAAGTCATTCAGGAAGCTGCCAAAGTCGCATCGCATTTGACAATTTTCCAGCGCACCCCGAACTTGGCATTACCAATGGAACAGCGAAAACTCGATGTCGCCACCCAACAGGCTGCGAAAAAAGACTATCCCGCCCTATTCAAACGTAGAACTGAAACAGAATCTACTTTCTACGATGTTACTGCCGACCAACGAGCAGCCCATGCCGTGCCAGAATCAGAGCGTTTGGCAGTTTATGAATCAGCCTGGAAGAAAGGTGGTTTTAACTTCTGGGCAGGCACCTTTACCGACACACTTACCAATGCAGCCTCAAACCGACTGTCCTACAACTTCTGGCGTGACAAAACCAGGGCGCGAATCAAAAAACCTGAATTACTGGAGCTACTGGCGCCAACTGAACCCCCTCATCCGTTTGGGTGCAAGCGCCCATCCCTGGAACAAGCCTACTATGAAGTTTTCAGTCAGGACAACGTAGAGCTGGTAAACACCAAAGCCTCACCGATCGAGGAAATAACACCAACCGGCGTCCGTACAAAAGATGGCGAATTTGATTTGGACATTCTTATACTGGCCACGGGGTTCGATACCAGTACAGGTGGGTTAAGCCAAATCAATCTAATTGATACTAACGGAAAATCTATGCAGGAAAGCTGGACCAACGGTATCAGAACTCATCTGGGTATAGGCGTACCACATTTCCCCAATTTGTTTATGTTATACGGAGCTCAATCACCAACTGCCTTCTGCAATGGACCAACCTGCGCAGAACTACAGGGTGAATGGGTAGTAAATTGTCTTACCCATATGCGAGACAATCAGCAAATGCGCATTGAAGCCACTGACGAAGCTGCAGAACTCTGGGCAAAAGAACTGGAGACTATTGCTAATGCCACACTATTGCCACAAGCTGATTCTTGGTACATGGGTGCGAACGTGCCTGGAAAAAACCGGGAGCTGCTTTATTTCCCAATGGTGCAACATTACTTATCCCGTTGCCGCGAGGTTGCATCCAACGGTTATACAGGGTTTGTTTTGAGCTAAAAGAAGCACATTGTTGTATGCGCCACCTGAATAAAATGGATAAGGGGCGCATACTCAACC
>JAHRWB010000020.1 GCA_019090385.1 Pseudomonadales bacterium
AATACCATCCATAACCGGCATATTTACATCGCTGACAATAAGATGAATTTTAGAGCCTGTCATTTTGTCCAATGCTTCTTTTCCATTTCCGGCTTCAAGCACGTTGTAGCCCGCACCAGTCAATGCCGTACGTACCACAGTACGCACTGAAACTGAGTCGTCGACTATCATGATTGTTTTGCTCATCTACTGCTCCTAAAAAAATGCAACGTCACCGGATTCAGCCCGAGGCTCGCTCTGTTCTTCATTGTCCGCTCCCACCGCATCAGAATGTAATTCCCGTTCATTTGCAGTGGTGTATTGATCTTTCATCTTTTCTAACCACTGAAACAGTTCAATGGTTTTTTCAATATCATGGGCTTGGTAGGATTTATGCGCATCTTTCAAACTCTGATCTACATGTATCAGGTTATCTTTAAGATTGCCCATGATTTGAGATACGCGATCCTGAAACTGCAACCCAATAAGTGCCTTATCGACATCCGCACGAATTTCATCGTTGATTTGAGTGAGCACTTCCGATGATTGGTTAACCGCCAAGCTAGACCGTTCAAACTGGTTAATAATTTCTGCAATAAGGTCGTTGGTTTGACTTACTGTCTCACTGTCATTCTTTGAACGTTTGTCGATATTTTCCAACGTTGAATTGATACTGCTATCCACCACGTTGACGGTTTCAACCATGTCCTTGGCAATCTGACCAGAGCTTGAAGCCAAGGTACGGACTTCATCAGCAACTACTGCGAAACTTCGTCCACTTTCCCCTGCTCTAGCAGCTTCTATAGCGGCATTCAATGCCAATAAAATAGTTTGATCAGCAATAGAACCCACTCTTACGGCCATTGCTTTTAGCGGCTCAGCCACCGCTCTTAGGCCGTGCAATTCGTCTGCAATTTTTCCAATCGACGCAAGTAGTTGATCAAGTGCATCCACAGCATAGCCCATTTGATTGCGCATACTCTCGGATAATGACAGTGCCTCGCCACTCCCCTCTTCAGATGCATCTGTAAAAATCAGTTTTTCAAATAGCGCGGTACCTACTGCCAGGCGCCCAGCGATTGCAGCAAATGTTTCAGCCAGACTGTTTATTTCTTTTTCTGTATCTGAGCGACAATAGCCGATTTGCCGCTCCCAAATACCAAAAGCATGATGGCAAGCATGACTCATTTCACCAATTACACGCGCCCCATCTGACGAATCCTGCTCTGGGAAATAGTGGGTATTCGTAGCTTGCTCGACTTCGTTGCTTCCAATACCAGAGTTTATTAAAATACCCCATAAACACCCACCGACTAATAATACCCCCGCAGAAATATAAGCGGTTACACTGTCACCAAGTACTATGAAACCCGCAGCACCCAGTAACCCGATAGTCGTGTTTGACACCAGATGGCTACGTAATACCTTACTGATTCGTCGTTCACCGCCAGACATGAAACATCCTTGTTCGCATTTTTTACTTTGTCTTCGCTTGACCTGAGTATAGACAGCAATCTGAATAGCGCATTTAAAAACAGAAATATTTTCCTATTTGTGATTACGTACGCAAGCTGTCTGCAGACTGGTTATTTATCTGAATTGGGTTACAGATGATCGGGCTACAGCCGTTTTGGGAATAGATAAATTGGGCACAGTAGAATCTGAAAAACAGAGTGTATGCCACTCTGGATTTGTGCAGACCAGCCAGAGCGGTCTTTTTGTCAAACAACCCGGTACTTTGCATTGACATCAAGCGTGAAGCGTTCTTCCTGGAATTGGGCTTTATTGAATAGTGATTAAACTATCTGCGCTGGATCTCGTGAACTCCATCACTGCCGATATTCGATAGTTCGTAATCAAGGCAGGCGCGGGTATCATCAGCACCCCGGAGTGAGATAGACTCCTGGATAGCCTGAACTACCAATGCTTCAATGACATCCGGGTGTTTTAAACCCTGTTTAGTCGCTTCTTCCAACAGCGTACTGATCTGATTTTTCGCTAGTGTATATTTGTTCACGGAATAATAACCTCAGAGTTTCATCAGCGATATACTACCAGACAAAACGCTAAACTGAGCATCTGACATATACATAAATATGCGTATTTTGGATCATCAAGAAACAAGAGATCATCAATGAAAGCACCACCTCTATCCTCATTACCTGGGCGCATATCTGTTCCACAAGCCAAAGTCTGGGAACTCACCAACCGCGGTATAGAAATGGATGCACAGGGCGCGGATATCATCCACCTGGGTATCGGTGATCCGGATATGGATACTCATCACAGTATCGTCGCTGCGGCGACCCTTAGCCTAAACCAGGGCCGCACGCACTACCCCCCACTTTCAGGTGAACCCAAACTCAGAAGTGAAATCGCCAAATTTTGCTCATCATTTTATGGCCAGGAACTAAGTTCAGCGCACATTACAGTTTTCCCTGGTGTACAAGCAGCGCTTTATGCCAATTTTCAGTGTCTGGTGGAACAAGGCGATGAAGTCATATTGCTAGAACCTTGCTATGCAACCTACCCTGCTGTAATTGCTGCCACTGGCGCCACTGCGGTGTATGCGGAACTCGATTCCAGCAATGGTTTTCGCTTAGATATTGCCCGGGTCGAGAGCCTGGTCAATAGTAAAACCAGAGCAATACTCATCAACTCCCCCGCTAATCCGTCGGGAATGGTGTATTCAGCGTCAGAACTGCGTGCTTTGCTGGACCTTTGCCAGCAACAGTCTCTGTGGCTTGTCGCCGATGAAGTATACGCAGACCTGGTGTACGACGATTTATTCTCTTCCGCTCTGAGTTGCTCTAACGCACTGAATAACGTAATTGTATTACGAAGTTTTTCCAAATCCCATGCCATGACAGGCTGGCGCATTGGATGGAGCATTACCTCTCCGTCCCTGGCGGGTATTCTTGAAAATTTGTCCCAGGCCATGTTTTTTGGAGTGAGTCAATTTACCCAGGACGCTGCAATAATTGGGCTAAAAAACTTCAACCAAATTGTCCCTCACACCAGACAAACGTATTTGACAAGGCGCAATAATTTTTGCAAAAAATTGGAGCAGATTCCGAAGTTAAAAATTGTCCGCCCCCAAGGCGGAATGTTTGCCCTGGTGGACGTTAGCGCGTTAGGATGTGATGGAGAACAGTTTGCCAATCGACTATTGGATAATGCTGGGATATCTGTTGTGCCGGGCTTTGCCTTTGGTAACTCAACTAAAAACTGTGTAAGAATTGGACTTTGTCAAAGTATCGAGCGATTGGACGAAGCGGCAAAAAGACTCGAAATATTTGTGCGTGAATATGACAATAAATGAGTGCCTGGAAATCCAGCCTCACAATACGCATAAAAATTCGCCCACCTAAGCTGCTATCCACTCATACGATTCACCGCTGATTAATATCACTTACCGATATAGCGGTTAAAAAATTCGAGTATCTTTTCAAAATACTCTTTTTTATTTTCCGGTTTATAGAAGCCATGCCCTTCTTTAGGTTTAACCAACCACTCAAAGGGTTTATTTAAGGCTTTCAATCCATCCCGCAAACGATACGCATGCTCGATAACGACGCGTCGGTCTTCTTTGCCATGCACAATTAGCACGGGTGCATTGATTTTATCCAAATTAAAAACAGGAGACTTGTCTCGCAAAACAGCTTGGTCGTCCCCGATAGCTTTTCGAAGAAACACCAGACCACTTTCCCTGGGAGGAATATCGCCTTTTTCAAACATAAGAGACAAATCATATATGCCCGCATAGGCAACAACACACTGATAAAGGTCGGGTTCACGCACAGCACCCATCATCGAGGTATAGCCGCCATAGGAGGCCCCGGAAATACAAACCTTACCCTGCCTGGTGAAACCTTCTGTTATCGCCCACTTTGTAGCGTCTGTTACATCGTCCTGCATTATCCCACCCCATTCACCGTAACCCGCTCGTTCAAAAGATCTCCCATAACCACCTGAACCTCGAAAGTTGACCTGTAAAACCGCATAACCCCTGCTTGCTAACATTTGTACTTCGGGGTTATATTGCCAATAGTCCCGCGGCCCATGGGGGCCCCCATGAAGATGGACAATCAATGGGTGAGGCCCTTTACCCTCTGGGCGAGTAAGATGAACGACAATGGTGGTGCCATCCCGCACTGCCAATTGGTATATTTCCATTGGCCGCATGCGTTTCGGGTCAATACCTGGCAACGCTTTTATCAGCGGACTGAGCTCATCCTTTGTCACATCATAAATAAAATAATTAAGCGGCATGATATCGCTGCCAACACTGATGATTGCAGCCGAGCGATCCCGGGTCATTGACGTAACATTTACCCTGGAACCCTGAAATTGTTGGTGGATTTTTTCCAACCACCTGGAAGTTTCGTGTTCAGCATCCACTACGGTGTATTGTGGATAATTCGGCTCAGTCATAATAACGATTAATTGATTGTCAGGTGCCGGTGTGAAAAATAAATCTGATACATCTACAAATGGGTCATGAAAAATTTTTTTTCTGCTAAACGTATCGATATCATACAAATACAGACAATGGGTATCCGTTTCACGATTATCCAGCATGTAGACGTGTTTGTTGTCCGCTGCAAATGCCACAGGAAATAGTTGCCCACCTTCATCAGGATATTCCCCAATAAGGTGCCATTTTTTCCCACTACGCCTGTGTAATATTATCGCATTGTCTTTTGCTGCATCCTGGGCAACGGAAAATCGAACCACGCCGAGATTATCAGCAAGTAGTTCAGCACCACGCATGGGTGCTGTCGCTACCTTGGAAACACTGCCGGTATAAATATTTAATTTAATGACTTCTGTATAGGATGTTTTACTGATGCTGTATTTATTAGTTGAGAGCAATATGTGTTTGTCATCTTTATTCAGCTCATCCAAAAGCTTTACACTGACCCCTGACGAACGTGTAGTCGGCACCCCGCGAACAATACTGGAACTGGAATGACCGCTGTAGATCCAATCCTTTTTTGTCCCATCCCAATTCATTCCGACTAATTGCCCGGTTAGGAATGGCTGATCATGGGTACCATAGTTGCGAGCTACCCAACCTACTACCCGTTCATCATTGGCCCAGAAAAAGGAGCTGATAAAATCTCGGTTAGGCATAGTAGTCACTGCGATAACCTTGGCCGAGGCAAGATCAATAGTCACCAGACGACCCTGGCCATTTTCATCCCTGCTGACGGCTGCCAGATACTCCCCGGTTGGACTGATTTTTAATGAATCATAGGCAGATAAAGCCGCGAAACTCTCTACAGGAACCGGCGGCACCTGCGCAGCATGAAGTTCAATCAAGTTTACCCAAGCCAATAGCAACATAAATATACCATTCAAAATCTGACTGGTACTCCACCTACGCATACAGTCTCCACTCAAATAACACCATAATTTATCCCGCATGATCAGTTTACGGGAAACATACAACAAGCTGAAACGAGTAAGGACTATGCATATCAATAGATCCACAAACCTGCAATTCCACACATGAACGCACCCAAACACCTGTCCAGCATGCAGCTGGCAGGTACTTGAATAGAGGCCAATTACTGAGAAACAAGCACAATTTGCCAACATTTCGGTACTTTTGTTTTTGACACACTTAAATTGCATACATATTATGAGCCGCGGATTCTGCCGGCCGTTCGATAATTTTGTCAGTATATGGGGATATGTAGATGAGCTTGGGTTTTGTATTTCCTGGGCAAGGCGCTCAGGAAGTGGGCATGTTATCTGACCACGCAGCTAAAGAACCGATAATAATTAAGACCTTTGAAATTGCCCAGGAGGCAGTGGGACTGCCCTTGTGGGAGCTGGTTTGTAAAGGGCCAGAAGAGGAACTTAATAAAACGGCAATAACGCAGCCAGCGCTGTTAGCCGCCAGCGTTGCTCTATGGCGGCTGTGGCAATCGCGTGGGGGAGCAAACCCAGACATTGTCGCCGGCCACAGCCTGGGTGAATACTCAGCTTTGGTCTGCGCCGGTAGCCTGGATTTTTCTGACGCGGTACGTTTGGTACACGCACGTGGAAAATTCATGCAGGATGCTGTGCCATTAGGCAAAGGCAGCATGGCTGCAATCCTTGGACTGGCAGACGATTTGCTCGCCCAGGCGTGTACGGAAGCCGCCTCAGAGACAAACGGCATAGTTGCTCCTGCCAACTTTAATTCACCGGGCCAGGTGGTCATTGCTGGCAGTACTTCTGCCGTTGCAGCTGCAATGGAAAAATGCCAGAACCTGGGTGCAAGGCGAGCAGTGCAACTGGCAGTGAGTGCCCCCTTTCACTGCCAACTCATGCAACCCGCAGCAGAAAACTTTGCCAAAGAGCTTGAAAAGGTCACCATCAATCAGCCCCACTTCACGCTGGTGCAGAATACCGATGCAGCCATCACAACAGACGTACAATCAATTCGGAAAAAACTAATAGACCAGATTGCACAACCCGTACGCTGGACCGAATGTGTGCAAACCATGATCAATGCCGGCATGGATAATTATGTCGAATGCGGCCCCGGCAAAGTACTCAGCGGACTAATTCGTCGAATTGACAGAAAGGTGGGCTCGAACAGTTTAGCCACACTTGAAAGTTTCGATTCTGCCATTAATACATAGGAAACAAGCATGTCAGCTAGCTCAGATACAGCAGAAGCGAAGTACGCTCTCGTCACTGGCGCAACCCGAGGTATCGGTGCAGCCATTGCCCAACGACTGGAACGTGACGGATTTAACGTAATAGGAACAGCTACAACTGACGCGGGTGCCCAAAAGATTAGCGCCGCGCTTCAACGTGGCAAAGGTGTGTGCTTACGCGTTGACAGTGATGAATCAGTAAACACGCTAATGGCAACCCTCAAAGCAGATAAACAACTGCCCCAGATCCTGGTAAACAATGCCGGCATCACTAAAGATAATTTGCTTATGCGCATGAAGCCCGATGAGTGGAATGACATTATCAATACCAACCTCACCTCGCTGTACCGTATGTGCAAACCACTGCTGCGTTCAATGTTAAAAGCCCGCTGGGGACGGATCATCAATCTTAGTTCTGTTGTAGGCAGAATGGGCAATCCGGGTCAAACAAATTACGTTTCGTCAAAAGCAGCTATCGAAGGATTTACGCGGTCTCTGGCCATCGAGATCGGATACCGAGGCATCACAGTAAATGCCATTGCACCAGGTTTCATAGAAACAGACATGACCAACGAGTTAAACGAGGAACAGACCAACGCGATGTTGGAACGCATCCCTGTCGGTCACTTAGGTAGCTGTAATGATATCGCCGGCGCAGTTGCTTTTTTAGCCAGTGACGATGCGGCTTATATTACCGGTGCTACACTGCCTGTAAATGGCGGTCTGCACATGATCTAAGCACTTAATCTACAGCTTTTATTTCCGCTCTTTATCTCGCACTTTACCTGTGCAGCACATACGCGGATAATCGTACTTCATTCCGGGAGTTTATAGCATTGAAAAATTTTGATAGTTCTCATTGGGCCGTAATTTTAGGCGGGTCCAGCGGTTTTGGGCTGGCAACAGCGAAAAAGCTCGCACGTCATGGTATGAACATATTGGTGGTTCATCGCGACAGACGCGGTGCAATGAAACGTATAGAAGCGGAGTTTGACAAAATTCGTGCCCTGGATGTTGGTTTTAAAGCACTGAACACGGATGCCCTCTCAAAAACCGGTCGCCAGGAAGTAGTCGAAGCGCTCCAACAGGAAATGGGCGCTACTGGCAAAGTGCGCATGTTATTGCATTCCATCGCTTTCGGTAATTTAAAACCTATTGCACCACCCAGTGGGGAAAACTTCGCTGAACAAGCCGTTGAGCGACTGGCAGAAAAACTCAAGATTGATAAACCTGCCCTGGAGCAGGTTATTGCTGACTTGGTAGATGATGGTGTTAACTCCCTGCATACACTCCAAACTGCCGTCTATGGCACGACACTGATGGACGAAGAAGATATGGAGCGAACCATATATAGCATGGGCTCCAGTATCTTATCCTGGGTTCAGGACCTGCATAACAATGGGCTTTTTGCTCCGGACGCACGCATACTCGGTATGACCAGTGAAGGCAATGAAGTGGCGTGGAAAGGATATGCTGCGGTAGCCGCTGCAAAGGTTGCGCTGGAAAGTATTTCGCGCTCCATTGCTGTCGAATATGCTGCTTTTGGCATCCGTTCCAATATTATCCAGGCTGGCGTCACGCCCACACCAGCATTAAAACTCATACCCGGCAATACGCAAATGAAGGCAGTTGCCCAACTTCGTAACCCCTTTAAAGAAACCACTACACCGGAAAAAGTTGCAGATTTCATCGCGCTGATGTGCACAGATGAAGCAGCCTGGGTGAACGGTTCAATACTCCGGGTTGATGGCGGTGAGCATATTGCCTCTCTTTAACCCACATTCCATGCTCATATCAAGGGTGCTAAGTAAATGATGTATATTCATGGCGCTGGCCACTTCCACCCTGAAAACAAAATCGATAACCATTTCCTCCAGGAACTGGACATTGGCACCACCGATGAATGGATCATGGAAAGGGTCGGCATTCAATGCCGCCGAACAGTATTGTCTTTGGATTACATTAAATCTACGCTCAATCTAAACCCTGCGGCAGCCGCAGAAGCCTCACAATACACCAATGCGCAAACCGGCGCCTTGGCAGGCACTATGGCTATAGAAAATGCAGGTTTAAAAAAGCAAGATATTGGCATGGTCATAGCGGGTAGTTGCACACCCCAGTACTCCTGCCCCACAGAAGCCTGCACGATTGCAGCAGCTTTGGAAATAGACGCGCCATCCATTGATATCAACTCTGCGTGTTCCTCTCTCGCAGCACAATTACATTTTCTGAATTTAATGGGGGAAAACGCGCTGCCAGATTATGTCCTGCTGGTAAACCCCGACAACAGTACTCGGCACATTAATTACCAGGACAGAAATTCCTGCGTACTATGGGGCGATGCTACCAGTGCCATGGTGGTATCAACCCGTCACAAAGCAGCGTTTCAAATTAGCCACAGTTGTTTTACTTCTACGCCGGCCGGATGGGATAAAGTCACATTTACCGAGCACAAGCACTTTGATCAAGAAGGAAGAACAGTACAGACATTTGCCATCAAACGCAGTGTTGCCACCATAAGGGAACTTGCAGCCCATTTGCCCGATGTAGACATCTCCAGTATGAAATTTATTGGCCACCAGGCTAATCTGGGCATGCTCAGCGCAGTATGCAAGCGCGCGGGCATTCAAGCAGAAAATCATTTTTTTAATGTAGATCAATTCGGAAATTGCGGCGCTGCCGGAGCACCGGGTGTTTTATCGCAAAACTGGCGCAAATTTGACGCGGGTGATGTTCTTGTCCTGGCAGTGGTGGGATCCGGACTCAGTTGGGGCGGCGTTCTTATTAACGTTATTTAGCACCCGCCCATTTATCAAATTACATCCACGCGGCATTTTTGACAGGTACACATAATTGTTAACCTACAGTGATTTTTTAGCAAAAACCAATATGAACAAGTCTGAGCTGCTTGCCTGGGGCAAGCAATCCCTGGTGGATGATGCGCCTGGCCTGATTCCCTCTCTCCCCACCCCGCCCATGCTGATGTTTGATAGAATCACCCTGATTGAGCACAATAAAAAACGCGGAAGAATCGTTGCTGAGCAGGATATTAACCTGGATGCCTGGTTTTTTATGTGCCATTTTGGGAATGACCCTGTTCAACCAGGCTGCCTCGGCGTAGATGCAGTATGGCAACTTCTCGGCATGTATTGCGCGCTGCGCGGAGCACTCGGATCAGGCCGGGCGCTTGGTTGTGGAGAAGTAGATTTTTTTGGGCAAATTCGGCCCCATGACACTATTGTTACCTACGATGTAAGCATCCGCAGGTATTCCCAAATCCAGGGTCAGAACCTGGTAATCGGCAATGCCAGTGTGCTGGTAGATGGTACGCCGATCTACACGGTCAACGATGCACGAGTAGGTGTATTTCCCGATCTTCAGTATCCCGACTATCCCGCCAAGTCAAAGAACTCAACCGGTGGCTTAATGAACAGACAGGAAAATACCCCATGACGCCGGAACAAATCCTGGCCAAGGTGCCACAACAAGCGCCCTTCAGATTTTTAGATAAAATTGTCGAACTTACTGAAGACAACATCGTCGGAGAATACACCTTTAAAAAAGATGAATTTTTTTACGAAGGGCATTTTCCTGGAGATCCTGTAACACCCGGTGTCATACTTACCGAAGCCATGGCGCAAACCGGTGTAGTCGCACTGGGATTGTACCTGTTATCCTTAAGTGTAGATGAAGCAGAACTCGCTTCCTGGACCACCTTTTTTACTGAATGTGAAATGGAGTTTTCCAAACCCGTTTTCCCAGGAGAAACAGTTAAAATTACAGGCGAGAAAGTATTCTTTCGCCGAATGAAGCTAAAAAGTAAAGTGTGCCTGTATCTTGCAAACGGAGACCTGGCGGCAGCCGGCACCGTTGCAGGCGTTGGTGTTAAAAGGGGCTAAGCGTGACGAAAGAAGTAAATAGTAGCGGTAAAAACAGAGTAGTAATTACGGGTCTGGGCGTTCTATCGCCCAACGCTCACGGTCTTACTGAATATGAGCAGGCTTTGCGATCAGGCACCTCCGGTATAAGGTTTTTCGAAACCCTGGCGGAGCTTAAGTTTGGTTGCCAGATTGGCGGTGCTCCCCAGGGAGTGGAAGAACTGAAGCACCAGTATCTACCCGAAGAAGATCTGCTTGCCATGAATCAAGCAATGACCTATGCCGCAATCGCCGGCATGGATTGCTGGCGTGATGCGGGCTTGCGAGAGATCTCCCCCGAATCTGACGTAGACTGGGATACCGGTGCAATTATTGGGGCTGGCATAGGTGGTCTGGACACTGTCGGGGAAAAACTGATACCCAAAGTTGATGCCAAACGCGTTCGCAGACTGGGCTCAACGCTAGTCGAGCAAGTGATGGCAAGCGCCGTATCTGCAAAACTGGGCGGCATTTTAGGTTTGGGCGGCCAGGTCTACTCCAACAGCTCTGCCTGCACCACCGGCACTGAAGCAATCATAAATGCCTATTTTCACATCAAGGAAGGACGGGCTAAACGGGTAATGGCAGGCGGAGCTGAAGGCTCATCCCATTATATCTGGGCAGGTTTTGACGGTATGCGCGTCCTCAATACAAAAAGTAACGACGCGCCCGAATTGGGCTCCAGACCAATGAGCGCCTCTGCAAATGGATTCATCCCAGGATCTGGCGCTGGCCTGCTAATGCTTGAAAGCCTGGAAAGTGCCCTGGAACGTGGTGTACGCATCTATGCAGAAATTGGTGGCGCGAACGTGAATTGTGGGGGTCACCGCGGTGGCGGATCAATGACAGCACCAAACCCGGAAGGCGTAATTCGCTGCATTCATGCGGCACTCAAGGAAGGGAATATCCAGGCACAAGACATTGATGCGATTAATGGCCATCTGACGGCCACCTTCGCCGATCCTAAAGAAATCGAAAACTGGGGAAATGCCTTAGGCCGTAAAAACGACGATTTTCCACTGGTCAACTCAACTAAATCATTGATCGGTCACGGCTTGGGGGCTGCAGGTGGCCTCGAGTGCACCGCTGCCATATTACAGTTATACAAGGGATTTATTCACGGATCCTTAAATTGTGAAGACCTACATCCTGAAATTGAATCCATTAAAAACTCCGTGGTACACAAAACCCAGGACTTCGATGGCCAGTACATTGCAAAATCCAGCTTCGGTTTTGGCGATGTCAACGGTTGTATTATCTTCAGGAAATGGCAGAATTAGCGCCGCTTTTAAACCAGAGGACACAAGCTTAAATGAACGAATCAGAGGTATATGATAAGGTAGTGGAATTGATCAAGCCTTATGCAAAAAATCAGGATGCACTTGCATCTATTAGCACCGAATCCAACATACTCGAAGATCTCGAAGTCAACTCTGCCCGCTTGGTAGATATCGTTCTTGCATTCGAAGATGATTTTGATATCGAGGTAGAGGATGACGACGCCGATGCCATCATAACCATCGGAGATGCAGTTAAACTCATCTGCAAACAACTCGGTTAGAATGCCACTGTCTTCACACGACAGGACTTCACTAAATCTACAAAAGGCAATTTCATATTGCCTTTTATTGATTCTGGACCCGATAGTGCGTGGCTTGTTTTATTACTATTTCCGATTCTCTGTTTATGGCGGTTCAGAACGGCATAAACAGATTCGAGATAAGTATGCAGAGATCCGCCGCACCCATTCAGGGCCCCTGTTGATTTGCACCAATCATCTCACCTATATAGATTCACTTATCCAGGCGGTTATCTTAAGTTCCACCTGGGGCTATTTAAGCCACCCCTCGGGGCTTGCATGGAATCTTCCTGAGCGTAAAAACTTTTACCACAAGTTGCTATACAGGATTATTTGCTATTCTGGTCGCTGCATTCCTGTTGAGCGCGGAGCCGCACCGGCAGAAGCCAAAAAAGTAACGCAGAATATGCTCCACGTTTTGCGACATGATGGCATCATTTCAATTTTTCCTGAAGGTAAGCGCAGTCGCGACGGACGTGTAGACGATAAAGACTTTTCCTACGGTGTCGGACAATTACTTAATGAAATACCTGAAGCCCATGTACTTTGTGTTTATATGCGAGGTACAAAAGATGGCGGTTTTGCACATTTCCCCGAAAAAGGCGAAAGCTATTATATGGAGATGGAACCCTTTACACCAGCGTCAGATCTTAAGGGCCGACGTCGCGCACGGGACATTTCGACCCAGATAATTGCTAGGCTTACAGAAATGGAAAGCCAATATTTCCAAAACAATCAGAAATCGAATACTAGCCAATTGGAAAAACAGGGTGCGACTGAATAACCCTGTCGTTATTGGAAATGACATTATCGATATCTGCTCGTCGGAAAATCTGACCAAGCATAAGAACAACAGACTCACCCGCCGGGTACTTTCTTCAACAGAAAGAAACAGCCTCAGTACCGCTCAGTTTCCCCAATGGGTATTTCTTGCCCAGTGGGCTGCTAAAGAAGCCACTTATAAACTACTTAAAAAGTTGCATTCCGAGCTTCTGTTTTCCCACGCCAAATTTGACGTGAAAGGCGCAGAACATATTACTCACCACAGAAAAACCACCGGCACAGTCACCTACCAAGGCGACAAACACGTGCCAGCTACCCTGCTTGATGTTCAATGGGAAAGATCTCCGCAATGGATCCACTGTGTTGCCACTCAGCCAAAAATAGCACCGGCTTATGTCCAAAAAATACAATGCATGGATGAGAAATTACTGGGTGATAATTTCTCAAGTGCAGAGATGGTATCTATTTATTCGGACCAATCGAAAGCTGTGCGTAACCTGGCCAAGCACCTACTAAAAAATGCCGGCTTCGGGGACACCCAGATCATTCGATACAAAGAAGCACGCAGATATTCTCCGCCATGGGTTTATTCAGGCCAGCAGCGCATACTCAAAATAGATATTAGTCTCTCCCACGATGGTAAATATATGGCCGCGGTACTCGCCGGCATCAATGCAGAAAATCCTCATTCAGCGTCTTAATATGGCCCACCAACGCCCAATATTCAATAATGAAACAAGGGACGCAGCAATATACGTCCATGCGCATGCTCTTAATATCCGCCGAGCATGGGGAATATCTGAGCGACGCAAATAGTTGCCTTTATCCAGCATTGGCATTGCCCGTGAGAAACTGGCATTCATTTCGGTAGGCAAGGTAATCATATGCACCAGGGTTTCAGTCCCCAAACTTAAAAAGCCCCCTAATAACATGAGCCCGCCGGCAAGCGGCGTGCGAGTTATCAGGGCAAGAATTGGCGAAAACATCAACATGGCTGCACCTATTTTTTGCGCAGGAATAGTCAATATAGCCATTTGAGTACGCAGGCGTAAAGGGGCATAAGCATCTCTATCCTGGGTTGCGTGCCCTACTTCATGCGCCGCCACAGTAAGCGCGGTCAACGAACGTCCCTCTAGATTCGCTTTAGCAAGGCGTACACTCTTCGCTAAGGGATCATAGTGATCAGTATGATCTGAAATTTCTACACTCACCTCAGCTAAACCACAGCGGTCCAGCAACTCGCGCGCTAATTCACCACCCGTGCCGGTATATCTGTCGGACGGTGTAGCATACTTTCGCAAAGTATATTGTACCCACACTGACGGACCAAAAATTCCCGCCAGCAGCAGTACGGCAGCTGCAATAAATATCACGAAACTAACAACTGCTATGCCGCAAAGTAAGTGATGACCACTGCGGATATAGAATATGATTTGAAAAAATGTCGGAAATCACAGGGTGCTCCCTTTTTATAGAGACTTGCATTACCCGCGCCTCTATAAAACACTTGGATGGAGAAGATGAGCGGACTCTATTCGATTTTCATTACTGTCAAACAGTTTGAATATCAAGCGAATAAAAATCTAGCGTCAGACTAATGTACCGCTCGAGGAGTAACCAAGTCATGCATTAATTTATGCAATTTTACCCGGTTAAGTGGCTTGTCCAAATGCTGGTCCATACCCGCGCCCGCGCTCGCTTCCCTGGCTTTCATGTTCGATTGCGCGCTAAGGGCAATAATCGGCGTATGTTGATTATCGGCCTCCAGCTCGCGAATTTTACGCGTCGCCTCATAACCATCCATAACCGGCATATAACAATCCATTAATACCAAATCGATCCGAGACGATTCAAATATCTGTACCGCATCCACACCATTGTCGACCAAGTAAACATGATGCCCAAACATCTCTACCATTTTTCTGGTAATAGTCTGATTTATAGGATCATCTTCTGCAATCAACACATTCAAACAACCCGGCAGCTTATCCACCCCGCCTGTTTCTTCAGACAAAGATGCGTCTGCTTCACCTTCAGATAATTTCTCAGGCAGTAGTTTATCAGTTTCTAACTCTATAACTTCTTTGGCCAGCGGCACCTTAAACCAAAATGTCGAGCCTTCTCCCAAAACGCTTTCTACACCAATCTCACCTTCCATTAAGTCAACCAGCTGTTTGGATATAGACAAGCCCAAACCGGTACCGCCATAGCGCGAGCTGATTCCGGAATTTTCCTGGGCATAAGGAGAAAAAATCAATGCCAGTTTATCTTGTTGAATGCCGTTTCCGGTATCGACCACCTTGAACAAAAGTGATCTTGCAGTACTTTTTTCCAGAACAGATACCTCAATAACAATGCTTCCCTCGGAAGTAAATTTGATGGCATTTCCTACCAGATTAATGATCACCTGCTGTACACGAGACTGATCACCAATCCATGCTTCAGGCACTTCATCAGCTACCCGTAAATCCAAATTTATGCCTTTGTTTAATGCCACTACACCCAGCATTTTCCGCACATTATCCACCAGACTGCGTGGTTCATAGGCAAAATTATTCAGCTCCAGCTTAC
>JAHRWB010000021.1 GCA_019090385.1 Pseudomonadales bacterium
CACACCGCACCAATACCAACCATATGTGCCAGTCCAATTTTGGCAGCGGGTTGTTGTCGCTGCCCGGCTTCTCCACGCAGCTGCCGAACAACCTCGACAATCTGTCCCGTACCCGTAGGCCCGATAGGATGACCCATTGCCAATAAACCACCAGAGGGACTAATTGCACAGCGTCCACCAATGTCAAATGCGCCCGACGATATCAGCTCAGCCGCTTCACCCTTACCACACAAGCCCATAGCCTCGGCATAAAGAATCTCTTCAATACTGAAGGCATCGTGTAACTCCACGACATCAACTTGCTCAGGAGATATACCGCTTTGTTCATAGGCCTTGCCAACAGTAATTCTGGTTAACTCAGAATCAATATCCGTACCCGGAGGATACAACTGCTCCGACGCGGAAACAGAAGCAACAACCCTGACCAGACGCTTTTCGTCGATCCCCAGGCGCGCTATCGCATCTTCTGATACCACTACCACTGCTGCTGCACCCTCTCCCACCGGACAACACTGTAATCTTGTTAGCGGACCGGCCATAAATGGTGGCTCAAGCACTTCATCCAGCGTTCTTAATTTTTGTCTCTGTGCAAAAGGGTTTAGCGAGCCATTTTTATGATTCTTTACAGCTACCGCAGCCAAATGCTCTGGTGTAATGCCACTTTGAGCCATATATCGATTTGCCAACAACGCAAAATGTGCAACCGGTGCAGTCCCTCTACCCACCAGATCTCTTGGCTGCCCACCACCAGCACCCCTCAGTGGCGGACCGGGCTTATCAACACCCGCCGCAATGGATACGTCGGTTAAACCACAAGCTACATCGATGCAAGCCTGCCGGAAGGAAGTTGATCCGGATGCCGAAGCATTTTCTACCTGGGCAATGGGTATACCCGTAGTTCCCAGGTGTTTAATCATTGCCCGACCTGGTGCCATGCCTAGCAAGGCAGTACCCAGATAAAAAGACTCCACATCTTGCCAGGTTATTTTTGCATCAAGCATCGCGGCTCTGATAGCCGCCAGGCCCAATTCTACATAGGGGCGTTCTGACTTCCGCTGATATCTATCCAGCCCAATCCCTACTACAAATACCGGCCGCATATCTTTAATTGATTTAGTCATAGAATTTATGCTCAGTTAAGTGTGAAACCACTAGCTTATATATCAACAAAATCTACTCCGGGTTCGCATAGAATCTAACAATTGGTTTCTCTCTCTCATTTTCAATCCGCCCTATCACCGAATCACCAATTGACAGTCCATCAGCGCTGTCCAGCACAGCCCGAATAGCCGGCCCATCATCAAGTTCAATGGTGCACAAGGTAAATGTTTTTTCTGTCCCGGGCAAAATGTCGGCAAAGGAAATCAGTTTCCCCTGGGCAGAAAATGCCTTGCCTGTTAGGTCTTCGCCGTAGCTCCCACAACGCTCACAACCAAATTTCACCGCGGGAAACCAGCGGTGTGCGCATTTATTGCATTGCGTACCCGATATAAGCGTCTGTCCGTCTTCCATTTTGAAGGGCGTAGATATCCCAGTCATTTTTACTAACCTCTCATTGATGGGTGAACGTTATAACAATCAGCTACCCTTAACATCTCATATTGGCAGGCCAGAGCAAACCAGGCGGTAAAACCGTTAAACCAAAAAAGACAGATTTGCCACGGGTTCGTCAGCATCCACCAGCATAATTTTTTTGTAAAATAATCGTAACTCACCATTCACTCGCCGCAAACGGTAAACGATAGAGCCACCCCAAAAATTCATATCACGCGTGGATTGAATGGCCAACTCCATCAACATAAAGTTTGCCGCTACTTCGTATTCCTCGCCAGTGACGGAAATAATTTCTATATTAGACACCACGCGTCGCATGGGGGAAGGTGGAACCTGACTAAAACGAAAGCCGGATTTCAATTGCCGAATACGTGTACCAATGCGGGCACGATTATCATATATGTGCGAAATATCTACTTCAGGATCTGCATCGGGACGTGTGGGCACCCAATAAAGCGCATCGTCTTCCCACAAAGCCTCCCAGTCATCATAAGCTGATTCGTCCGCGAACCTTGCCTCCTTATAAATGAATGCTTCTACTTCACGAAAAACCTGCTCGTTCACCATTTCATCTCCCCCATTAGATATCCCCAACGCTTCAAACGTGGGGGTACTACCTAGCCTCTAACAGCCCGAGCCTGCCCTGGACGATGCCTTGGACATCATCGTCAGATAATGACTCCAGAATGCCCGATTGGTCGTTTCGTCTGACACAGACGATGTCAATAAACCATTTTCTTCGTCTATATGCTCCCTGTGTAACCCGCGCCTCAGATCCATCCACTCGGGAGTAAGCGCCTCAAGACCCAATTGATTGCGTTCTGCCATAGAGGCATCTTCCGGCAGCAAAAATGAACCTGGCCCCATTGCACCTTCAGTTTGACGCATAGCACGTTTATTAACTTCTGGAGCGCCTTTTAAAAGCAAGGGCGTGTAATACTGAATAACCTCGTTAGTACTCACCGGATAAAAATAGGTGATATTCAATTCAGCTAAAAACAAATTGGGAAAAATAATTGCATGCGGTGGACCAGCCAGTACCCGCTCTTCAGTTTCTTCTTTTCCGTAAGCAGCTTCCATTGCAGCCATATACTTGGGTAACTTACTTTTGCGCGTTCCGCCAAACCATTGAAATGGCCGGCCACTCATTCGATACCTTGGCGCAAAATCCAGTTCAGTATGACCACCACCCCAGTCGCGAATAACAGAAGGATCACCCATCTCATCGTTAAACGCGCCCGAATTTGCAGAACCCGTCGCCATTAACATGGAAGAGTGAGTAGAGCCCACATGATAGCCATCGGTATTGTTCTCTGGCAGCATTTTCCAATTGGCTTTAAAACGATGCTTTAGCCAACCCGCAGAAAGATCCACTTCCCCTTCAGGTGACAAATCCGCAGATCTGTCCAACAGGACCTTGGCATCACCCAAATATTCCTCAAAGGACTCGCCTTCACTAGCCAGACTGGCAAAAATAAATCCACGATGGATACCTACTCGCGGCACATGAGCAAGCCCCAATTCGGCTTTATCAAATCCTTCTCCCATGGCCTGCAACATCGGCATACCACGCATCTCACCGTCAACACCAAAACTCCAGCCGTGATAGGGACAGGTAAAAGTCGATGCATTACCATTGGTACGGTTGCACAACAAATTCCCCCGATGTGTGCAGCGGTTCAACAGCAAATTAACATTGTTGTCGCGATCACGCGTAATCAGAACGGGCTGCTTGCCTATTTGTCTACGGCTGAAATCCCCGGCCTTAGGTACCTCGCTTGTATGTCCTACAAATACCCAGCCATTATGAAAGATAGTCTCCATCTCCGCTTGAAATATAGCGGGGTCAGTATAAAGGGAACCGTGAACCTTCTCCCTGTGAATAAGGTTCTCGTAAGACACTGTATCCATTTTTGCTGTCATAACTTGTCATCTCCTGTTAACGCTGGAACCTGAGATCCGCTTAGCTTGAGAATGCGCGTTCTGAGCGTATATTTCTTGTTGCGCCCTTTGTATAATATTACCGTCTTGTGGCAACCCTGCACTATCATAGCGCCAAGTCCTATTCAATTGCCGAAACTCTGACGACAGCCAAATATAGAATAAATCTACTATATTGATGCTACCTATTGTTTTATAACTATATTATTAATATATCCAGGGAATTATTACCCACGAGCCAGACCTAAGCATAACTTTCAAATTTTTATGGTTATATTTAGAAAGTCAAAGTAGGATAATTGAATTATTCGGATGATTACAAGCACTAGGTGGTAGTTTCAATTATGACAACTGATAAGAACAACCCGGTCGTAGACCTTTCCAACGATGCAAACTTTGCTAATGGATTTCCCCATGAGTCATTTAACTGGTTGCGTGACAATGCACCATTATTTTGGCACGAACCAACCGACGTAACGCCGGATGGTGAAGGTTTTTGGGTGGTAAGCAGATATGAAGACGTATCCGCAATTCAACGTGACCCCGGCAGATTTTCCTCTGATAAAGCCGGTGATCGAACAGGTGGTGGCACCGGCATAAAAGACGAAAGCGCCGCAGGTGTGGCGTTGAACATGAGCGACGATCCCCTGCACCGCAGACTACGATCATTGGTCAACAAGGGTTTCACGCCTAGAGCGGTTGGCCAGTTGGAAGAAGATCTGACAACATTATTGCAAGGCCTGCTAGATAAGGTTGAGGACCAGGACACCTTCGATTTTGTACCCAGCGTTGCGAGAGAACTACCATTGCAGACGATATGCAGCGTGCTAGGTGTGCCCCAGGCAGACCGTGCACAGTTGGTAGAATGGGTAGATCTCGGTTTATCTGCTGACTCACCATCAATTTTGGATCGAAGTTATATGTTAAAAATCAGGGAATATGCCAAGCACCTGATCGCCGACAAACGTGCCAACCCGGTAAATGACATACTCTCGACTATTGTTCATGCGGAATTCGAAGAAGATGGAACCAAATTGAATGACCGAGAGCTTCTGGCGTTTTTTACTTTGCTGTTCCCTGCCGGCGCTGAAACCACTCGAAGTGCTTTGGGTGGTGCAATTAAGGCATTTATTGATTTTCCCGAGCAGTTCCAACTGCTGAAGAATGATCCTTCTCTGATTCGGTCCGCCGTCGAAGAAATTATTCGCTGGACTACGCCTTCAATATACAAACGCCGTACCGCCACGCAAGATATTGAAATGCACGGTCAAACGATCAAACTCGGTGACAAAGTGACCTTTTGGGAAATGTCCGCAAATCGAGACGAGAGATTCTTTGACAGACCATTTGAATTTGATATAACTCGCTGGCCAAACAAACATGCAGGGCTGGGTGGCGGCATACATTTTTGCCTGGGTGCAAGTCTCGCCCGTATGGAAATTAACGTTACGCTAAAAGAGCTCGTTAAACGTTATAATGGATTCGAACTTGCCGGCACACCGGACTGGATGCCTAACAACCGACTTCTGGGCTTGCGAAAACTTGAAATCAGAACGATTCCTGCCTAAGTTGCAGCATCCACAGGATAGTTAAATATGAACTAGCAAAAAGGTGATAAGCGCTTACTCAGATATCACCTTTTTGTTTTTCAGGTCCTCAATTTCCTGCTCAGAAAATCCAAATTCGGCCAGCACGTCCTCGCTATGCTCACCAACAGCAGGAGGGGGAATATCAACACCCGGGCTGTCTTCCGAAGCATCATAAGGCGCGTTAAAAAATGTCACCGGCTCGTCAAAACCCTTCGGGAACATGGCTTTACTTAGAAAGTCTCGATGATTAAGCTGTTCCTGCGCCAGGGCCTGGGGTAGCGTCAGGACTGCACTGGCAGGAATTTGACACTCGCCTAAATAGGGCTCCCACTCCAATGCAGAACGACTTGCAAAAGCCGTGACTAACAATTCCCGAAATGCATGCCTGTTTTCGACGCGTGCCTCCGCTGTGGCGAACCGTTCATCCTCTAACAACTCCTCCACCTTCAGCGCACTACACAATGCCCTCGCCTGAGCATCAGTAAATGCTGAAATCTGGATATAACCTTCGCCTGTAGGAAAAACATCTACGGTAGGAATTCGCAATTGAGTCTGGTTACCCATAAGTGAGGGCTCTATACCCGTACGCATAAAAGCCATATAGCTAAGCGTCATCAATGACATTGCAGAATCAAGCATAGCCACATCCAGAAACTGCCCTTTTCCCGTCTGAGTTCTTCGATAAAGTGCACCAAAAATTGCTATCGCAGCATACAAACCGGTGCCAATATCTACTACCGGAAAACCTGTACGCAGTGGGCCTGAATCTTTGGTACCTGTTAGATGCATCATCCCGGATGAACCCTGAACCGCAGGATCGTATGCCGCAGCAGAAGCTCTTGGCCCCTTTTGACCATAACCGGAAATCGAGCAATATATAAGTTTTGGGTTGTGCTCTGCCAATGCCTCATAACCAAAGCCAAGCTTATCAATTACACCGGCCTTAAAGTTTTGCACCACAACATCGGCGTTAGCAACCATACGATGAATGACAGCTTTTGCATGGGGTTGCTTCAGATCTATGGACAACGAACGCTTACCCGCGTTAACGGATAAAAATATTGAGCCCATATTCTCCGGCGAAGGGTCCTTATAAGCACGAAGGTGCCGACCACTCTCACCATTACCCAAGGCTTCAACTTTAACAACGTCTGCACCCAGGAATGCCAACTGCTGCGTAGCAACAGGCCCAGCCAATACCTGCGTAAAATCAATAACCTTTATACCTTCAAATGCGCGAGCCACGATTAGCGTACCACCTTAAAATACTCTTCCACACGTCTTAGGTGGCCATCCACATCCGTTGGCCCTGCATTGTGCGTTGCAACGGAGATATTCGTTGCCCCAAGTGCCTGCCAGCTCTCAGCATGCTTCTTCCAACGCTCGGGCGAGCCTCCTGCATACTGTGCCTGGGCAGTAATTCTAAACCCTTCCCATTTTTTACCACAGGCTGCTCGCTCTGCCTTTAACAAATCAATGGCCTTTTTAGCTGCGGCGTTTGCGCCCATTAAAGGTAACCAACCATCGCCAATACGTGCGCAGCGTTTTAGCAAAACAGGTGCCGTGCCTCCAAACCATATTGGCACTGGCTCTGAAGGCCGAGGTTTAATGCTAGCTTTATTAATACGATGATATTTACCAGTATAATCGAGAGAATCTTCCTTCCACAATAAGCGCAACAGCTCAACCTGTTCTTCCTGACGGGATCCACGATGCGCAAACTCGATATTCAATGCTTCATATTCAACTTCATTCCAACCCGTGCCTATACCCAGCCGATATCGATTGTTAGAAAGAATTGCTAGCTCTGCAACCTGCTTCGCAACCAATGCGGTTTGTCGTTGCGGCAGTATGAGCACAGCAGTTACCAGTTCAATGGTTTCGGTCACCGCCGCGATAAACGAAAATGTTGTAAATGGTTCATGAAAAGCAACATCTTTATCATAAGGGCCACTGAAACCGCCAGGGCGATCCGGATCTGCACCCAGCACGTGGTCATATATCAATATCTGCTTGGCACCCAACTCTTCTGCACCTTGTGCAAAGGCTTTGATCGCCTGAGGATCACTGCCAATTTCGTTATGGGGAAGAACTACTCCAAAATCCATATTTGACACCTTTTCTGATTTGTTCTTTTTTTGTTTTATTGCATTTAGTCTTTGGTATTTCAATTATTCTGAATCTGATTACTTTTCTGGCCGGGCCCGATCCAGTGTAAATTTGGTAAAATCCAGATCCACTCCCAAAGATTGCCCTAATTTGAATGCCAGCACCAGATCTTTTCCACCCATTCGCGCGGTACTAAGGCCACCATGGGATGCGCGAGAAATAAGCGCCCGCATAGGATGAATATTCCGCACCGCCCAACTGTCCCCGGTACTCACTCTGGCAATCTCAAGCATTTTTTCTTCATCTATACCCGCCACACGAGCCAGTGCCAGCGCTTCCTCAACCACTTGTATATTGACCAAAGACATAAGGTTATTGCATAATTTTGCGGCTTGCCCCATGCCAACCTCACCCATATGAAATACCTGCTCGCCGACGATATCGAAAACCGGCTTTACGCGCTCAAGCTGCGCTATTTCACCACCTACCAATAATGTGAGCGTGCCATCAAGTGAACGCTCCTCTGCGCCACTAACCGCAGCATCGATAAGATTTACACCTACCTCTTGGGCAGCGGCGGCCATTCGAATACAAGTCTGAGGCTGTACTGTACTGTGAATCACAATCAGCGAGCCTGATTGCATGCCGGACAACAAGCCCTTTTCAGATTCATTGCCGCATATTACCTGTTCCACCTGCCGGTCATTCATCACAACAATTTCAACGATATCGCAACTTGCCCCTAAATCAGGAATGGAGCTAGCGACTTTTGCACCCAAATCTTTCAAGTCTGCAAAAGTATCCGGGTTAAGGTCAAATACCGTCAGATCCCTGTCCGCCCTGGCCAAATTCATCGCCATAGGCTTGCCCATATTGCCAAGCCCGATAAAACCATTTTTATCCGTCATGCCTATTTCCTCGTTTTAAACGCTTTTTTTTGTGCGCATTTTCATTCAGTATTTGTGACCATAATGCGATCGTAAAAAATAAACAATTGGAGTGTAAATATGAAGTCAGTTATCTGTGACATGTTGGGCGTCGAATTTCCCCTGGTCGCTTTCACCCATTGCCGTGACGTTGTTGTTGAAGTAAGTAAAGCCGGCGGTTTTGGCGTTTTAGGTGCAGTGGGGCATACGCCAGAATCCCTGGAAATTGAATTAAACTGGATCGACGAACACATTGAAGGCAAACCCTATGGCATCGACCTGATCGTTCCAACCAGTATGAGCGATAAAGGTGGTTCATTAACTCCAGAAGACATTAAAGCCCGGGTCCCAGAACAGCACAAAAGGCATGTTGAACATATCCTGGCCAGCCATGGCATCGATACCGCGGGATTATGGGATAGAAAAATAAGCAGAAATTTTGGCGACAATATGCGCGAATCCGGGGCCGGCAAAATCATGGATGTAGCATTTGCCCACCCCATCAAAATGATAGTTAATGCCCTGGGTGTACCTCCCCAATCCATGCTTGATAGAGCGCGGGAGAATAATGTGCTTACCGGCGCACTGACGGGCGCTCGTGAACATGCCATAAAACACGCAGATGCCGGGGTAGACATTCTTATAGTAGCTGGTACCGAATCCGGTGGACACTGCGGCGAAGTATCCACCCTGGTGCTGGTCCCGGAAGTTATAGAAAGCTTAAAAGAACACGGTGCCAATATTCCTGTTCTGGCCGCTGGTGGAATAGTTACCGGTCGGCAAATGGCAGCCTGTATGGCGATGGGAGCAGCCGGCGCATGGACTGGCTCGGTCTGGTTGACCACAGCTGAAGCAGAAACAGACCCGGTTATAAAAGAAAAATATCTTGCAGCAAGTTCACGCCAGACTGTCAGGTCACGAAGTCGGACAGGGAAATATACGCGTCAGCTCAGGTCACCCTGGACCGATGCCTGGACAGAACCAGGCGCCCCCGACCCATTGCCAATGCCGCTGCAAGGGCTGTTAAGTGGCCCAGCACTCAACCGTGTAGATAAACTGGCTGCCACGGGCGATCCCGGCGCCAAGGCCCTGGCTACTTTTTTTGTTGGTCAGGGAGTCGGACTAATGAATACTTCGGTCAGTGCACGCACCGTGGTATTTGATTTTATGACCGATTTTGCCGAGGCCTCACAGCACCTGGGAAGCATTCTTGAGGACTAGTCAGATTGGCATTACTTGGGGTTGCGCCGGTGCTGACCCCAAGTAACTCTTAGTAACCTGTTGAGCTAGCCTCTTGAGCGAATAGTAGCCCGCTAAGCGAATAGCTATACAGGTTTAACCAATACGTATGACTGCCCCGGTGACTTGAAAAACGCCTGGGCAGTGACATTCAAGCAGCGGGTATATCCCGCATTTCGCGAACGTATTTGCCCAGTTGATCCATATCATAAGGTTCACGGGCCAGGGTATGTGGATTCCACATACTGCGCCCTGGCTGCTCAACTATGTGCCCACCGTATACATGAATTGCATAGGATTTTCGTTTCAGTGGATTGGAAATGGCATGTATGGTTTTCCCATCCAGCATCGCCACATCACCCGCTTTGAGTATACGATTACTCTTACTTTCCAGACCCTCGTTACCATGCAAAAAGAACTCATTGGGTTCTTCACCATCATAGACACCAATTACGGCCCACATCTGATGATCATGGGCGGGTGTGCGCATTCCTGGCGGCGTAGTGACATCCAATATTGTCAGTTCATCCGATAGAAACAGCGCAGCATCCTTTAGCGAGCGAGCACCTGATGTTTCCGCGAAAGCCTCCCTAAGCGCCTCGGGCTCTGTAACCGCATATTCAACCAATCCTTTGACGATACTGGCCGGTTCCGGCTGTAACAGTGCCTCCTGGCAACTAGCAATGAAGTCTTTCATGTCAAACATCTTACACCTCACCTCTATTTATAATTTGTAGGATTGTTTAACGAAGAGTGTCAAATTGCAATACCTATTGCGATAGAAATCCCTCGTCTTTCATCTTGTGAAATACCGCCCGGCTAACCTGTCCTGCATGGCGATAAGGTTGCGCACCGGACATGTCACTGATCGCACCCCAATTATCTTGAATTGTTTCCGGTGTAGGCACTTCACCATTTCCAAGCAATACACCCGCCCCTTCGACTATTTGCACTTTACTGTAATAACCCATGCCACATTCAACAATTTGACCAGAAAGATCGCATTCATCAGAACTTAAAAAGGCAACCATCGCACTCACGTATTCTGGCTGCATCATGGGTGCAAGTTTGGGAGACATTACCTGCTCTGTCATGCGTGTCAACGCCATTGGCGCGATTGCATTGACCAGCACATTCTTCTTGGAACCCTCTTGAATCAGCCCGTGCATAAACCCCACCAGAGACATTTTTGCACTGGCATAATTAGTGTGACCATGAGAGCCAAATAATCCGGCCGAAGACGAGGTCATAACGACACGCCCGAAGCGGTTTTCCAGCATCGCAGGCCAGGCAGCTTTAGTGCAATATACGGCGCCCATTAAGTGCACATCCATCAATGCCGTGAAATTTTCAAGGTCCATCTTCGCGAAACTCTTATCACGCACATTGCCCGCATTGTTAATCAAAATATCTACAGTACCGAAGTTATCCAGTGCAGTCTTGATGATATTTTGTCCACCTTCTTCGCTCGCCACACTATCGTAATTAGCTACGGCAATGCCTCCAGCATCGGCGATTTCCTTGACTACCTCGTCTGCCGCCCGATTTGAGCCACCCTGTCCGGAGACATCTCCACCCAAATCATTAACCACAACCTTGACCCCACGAGAAGCCAGCACTTTGGCATGACTACGCCCAAGGCCCGATCCCGCTCCGGTTACCACTGCAACTCGACCATCAAATGAAACGCTCATATCTAACACCTCTACCCTTAAGCTTTTATTAATATTGCCACATAGTTACCTACGCAGGTTATGATTGACCAGTATTCCGTTTTAAAGTGTACAGCGCCCTGCCCGCCAGCTAAATAGGAAATGGATATATGCACGATCTAATAATAAAAAGTGGAAGCATCGTAGACGGCACCGGCAATACCAAATTCACAGGTGATATCGCCATAGACAATGGCGTAATCACTGAAGTCAGTGCAACAGGGAAAATAAGCGGTAAAGCCCGGCAGTCCATTGATGCAGATGGCCTGTTGGTTGCACCGGGCTGGGTGGATATACACACTCACTACGATGGTCAGGCAACCTGGGACCCATTGGTCACACCATCCGGATGGAACGGCGTTACCACCGCAATAATGGGGAACTGCGGCGTCGGTTTCGCGCCGGTAGCACCGGATAACCGAAACTGGATGATTGACCTCATGGAGTCTGTAGAAGACATTCCAGCCGCTACGTTAAGAGCGGGAATAAACTGGCAATGGGAGGGATTTCCCGGCTATCTGGATGCACTGGACAATATGCCAAGAGCCGTTAATGTGGGCGCTTATCTGGGACATTGCGCCCTGCGTACCTATGTTATGGGAGAGCGCGGAGCCCTGGATGAAGATCCGACTTCAGATGAGATCTCCCGGATGGCCGCTATAATGCGCGAAGCAATGGATGCCGGTGCGATGGGCTTCTCTACATCCAGGACAGGTATCCACTTAACACCGCTGGGTGACCCTATTCCCGGTACTTTTGCCAAACAGGCAGAGCTAACGG
>JAHRWB010000022.1 GCA_019090385.1 Pseudomonadales bacterium
AGCACTGAAGGTGGAGCGTTAAGAATAGAGCACTGAAGGTGGAGCGTTAAGAATAGAGCGTGATGATCGGATGGATATTGAGGAATGAGTATGAGCGAAAAAGGCAGCCTGACCGGCGGCAATGTAGTGAGTCAAGGTGGTAAAAGTCTAGCGAGTATTATGGTCCTGCTTGTAGGTTTGATTGTTGTACTGAACTTCGGTTTCAAAACTATTCCTCACTACCTGGATTTTGATTTGATGACTAGCCTCATTGCGAAAACACCACCTGAGCTAATATATAACAAGCCTAAGCGTAGAATCTTGGAGACTCTGACCAAACGCTTCAAATTAAACAATCTTCGGGATCATAAGTTGGTTGACGTGGTTGATATTCAGCGTTCAAAAGAAGGTACAGTTCTGACTTTACACTATGTGATAACTGAGCATCTGGCTGGAAATGCGGATCTGACAATGACCTTTAATAAGACCTTTGAGTTCAGTGAAAGCGGACTTAAATAAGTTGTATCACAATCTGGGTTATCAATTTTCTAACCCGGAATTACTCATAACCGCTCTCACTCACCGGAGTTATAGTGCTGTGCGTGCCACGGCCAAAGTTGATCTGAGTGCTACGCTAAATACGCCAACAAAAACGCTGGATTTTGGAGTAAATAATGAGCGTCTGGAGTTCTTGGGTGATGCAGCTCTGGGTTATGTTATTACCGAGGAAATCTATAACAAATTTCAGCAATTGTCTGAGCATGAGCTAACGTTGATGCGCGCTAATTTGGTAAGAGGCACAAGTTTAAGTGAGTTGGCCCGTAGCGTGAATCTGGGGGGGCACATTCGCCTGGGACAGGGAGAAAGGCTGAGCGGTGGTCAAACCCGGGACTCTATATTAGCGGATGCAATGGAGGCAGTTTTTGGCGCAATACTGCTCGATGGCGGAATAGAGCACCTGCGTAAAGTCGTTTGCTTTCTCTTTAAAGAACGTATGGACAACATGCAGGAAATGCCTGTTCAGGATTGTAAAACTCGACTTCAGGAAATTTTACAGGCTCGAGCACTGGCTCTGCCTGTTTATTCTATAATTGAAATTACCGGGCAAGCACACCAACAGATATTTACTGTGGAGTGCAAAGTAGAGGAACTAGATTTGTCTGTGCAGTTTCAGGCTTCGAGCCGAAAAGCAGCTGAAAAACTTGCAGCAGAGGGTATTTTGACAGCACTTGAGGATGGAGCAGATGTCTGAATTCAGGCCAGGGGCTAAGGAAGAACACCGCTGTGGTTATGTCGCTATTGTTGGACGTCCCAACGTGGGGAAATCGACGTTGCTGAACCACCTTCTGGGTAGAAAACTGTCGATTACATCCAGGAAACCTCAAACTACGCGACATACTTTATTGGGACTGCATACGGTAGACCATGTACAAGCAATCTTCGTAGATACGCCAGGTATTCATATTCCCAATGAACGGGAAATTAATCGGTATATGGTGCGCAGCGCCACATCAATTTTATTTGATGTGGATTTAGTTATTATGATGATTGAGGAACAGCGCTGGACGGAGGAGGACGATATAGTTTTGCGGCATGTACGCGAAACTCCAGTCGATGTTATTTGTGTGATAAATAAAATTGATCAAATGAGTGATAAAGCGGTTTTACTGCCCTATATGAAAGAGATTTCTGACAAGGCAGATTTCAAAGAGATCGTTCCTCTATCAGCACTCAAGAATGATGGTGTTGAAAATCTTAGAAATATGATTCTAGACAGGCTCCCAGCAGGACCGCACCTTTTCCCCTCTGACCAAATAACAGATAAGTCTGAACGTTTTTTGGTGGGAGAAATCATCCGTGAAAAAATTATGCGTCGCATGGGGGATGAAATTCCACATCGTCAGACCGTTGTTATAGAAAGTTTTGAGCTTAAGTCTTCAATTGTTCACATCAGCGCAGTTATCTACGTCGAGCGGGAAGGGCAAAAGGCTATAGTAATCGGCAAGAAAGGTGCACAGTTAAAAATTGTTGGGCAGGATGCGAGAAAGGACATTGAACTTCTCCTGGATCAGAAAGTTATGCTCAGATTGTGGGTTAAGGTTAAAACCGGATGGACCAATAGTATTCATACGTTAAAACACCTGGGCTATGATTAATATTTTGTAACCCGGTGCAGTTTTAGGTTGATATATGCGCGAGACGCGACAAATTTCCTATGTATTGCATACGCGTGCCTACCAGGAATCCAGCTTGCTGGTTGAATTTTTTACGCGCTCTTTTGGCAGGGTGGGTGTTGTAGCCAAAAGTGTACGTAAAGCAAAACCCAGGTTCGAGTTAACGCCCTTCGTACGCTTTGAGATATCCTGGTCGGGAAAAACTCAATTAAAAACCTTAAGCGCCTGTGAAAGCCTGGAGTATCACGGACTTTCAGGGAAAGTACTCTTTAGCGCCATATACATCAATGAAGTCCTCATGCGTTTGTTACATCCTTATGACCCGCATCCAGTTTTGTTTGATGGCTATCAATATGCGCTGGAACAGCTTCAGGATTGCGCGGGCTTTGAGGTAGAAATTTGCTTACGTGAATTTGAAAAAATGTTGCTGAGGGAAACAGGTTATGAGGTGGTATTTGATCAGGATGTTCAGGGTGAATGTATGATTGAACCAGACAGTTTATATCGATATTTTCCTGGGAAGGGTTTTTCACGTTCGGAGGAAGAAAATTTGCCGGCGCTGTACAGCGGGAAAAATTTATTACAAATTGCCAAGTCGGATTATTCTGATAGGCAAACGAGAAAAGCTGCAAAACAAATAATGCGTGCAGCGTTGCAGCCGCATCTTGGAAACAGACCTTTGCATAGTCGTGCCCTGTTTGTTTCTTCAAATTTTAGAAATGATGGAGAGAAATAGTGGCAGGGAGAAGAAAGAAAAATTTTCCCCGGGAGTTGCCAGTGCAAATTAACGCTATCAACGATAAGGGTCTGGGCACAGTCCACCTGGAGCAGGAGCACGGGACGCGGCAGTTGAATATCAAGGGAGCATTGCCGGGGGAAAAACTAAGCGTAGACGTTCTGGCAAAGCGCAGGGGGCAGTGGTATGGAGTGCCGCACACCTTCCAGGCTTATTCTGAGCAGCGTGTATCTCCGCCCTGCCAGTATTTTTTGAAGTGTGGTGGCTGTTCCATGCAACACATGAATCAAAAACATCAACTGGAGGCCAAAAACCGAAAACTGATTGAGGCGCTTGAGCAAAGCGGGGTTACACCCAAAATTAATCGTCAACCTGTAGCAGGACCAAAATATCTTTATCGTCGTAGAGCCAGAATGGGCGTTAAGTACGTACGTGCAAAAGAACGCGTCTTAGTGGGTTTTAGGGAAGGTTTTGGAGGGAAAATTGTGGAGATGTCTGAGTGTTTAATACTCGCTGAGCCATTTTCTTCAAACTTGCAAAATATTCAGATGCTAATTGCTTCGCTAAGTATCTGTGATCGTATTCCACAAATAGAAATGGCTGCGGGTGATCGGGAGGCAGTTATTATCTTGCGGCACCTGGCAGAGTTCAGTGCGGTGGATTTGGAACTTATTTCATCGTTTTGTAGATCCACGGGTATTCAAGTGTACTCTCAGTCAGGTGGCTATGAGACTGTTACTCTTCTTTGCATATCGCAAAAATCCGGAACACCAAAAGCTGAAAGTTTGACCCAGGGCAAATCTGGAGAGGTTATTCGGCCAAGACTTGATTATACGATACCTGATTACGGCATAACAATTTTTCATGACGTTACTGACTTTGTTCAGATTAATATTGAAATAAACAGACGTCTTATCGAGGCTGCGATATGTAGTTTGGATTTGAATACAAATGATAGAGTGCTCGATTTATTTTGCGGTGTTGGTAATTTCAGTCTGCCTATGGCGCGTATGGCAGGGCTTGTCCTCGGGCTTGAAGGCGACCCCCAACTTGTTCTCCGGGCTAAAGAAAATGCACTTTACAATGGCCTGTCAGGACGGGCATTTTTTGAACAGCGGGATTTATATGCTGATCTCCAGGTTCAAGGCAATACGGAGATACTTTTTCCTGACTACAATAAAATGCTAGTTGACCCGCCTCGCTCGGGCATTGGTGCGGTTATTAATCACATTGGCGCATCCCGGGTTGAGCGATTGGTATATGTTAGTTGCAATCCAAAGAGTTTTGCAGAGGATGCAGCTCAATTATTAGCGTTTGGTTTTATTTTAGAAAGTGTGCGGGTATTTGATATGTTTCCTCAAACAACCCACGTTGAAACACTGGGTTTATTTTCTCGAAACTTGGCCAATTCATCAGGATTAGTTTTAGATAAAAATGATTAAAGAGATCAACGACTAAAATGACACATGATTAAGTTAAGAGATGATTATCCGCTGCTGAACAATGGAACTGTTGATTATGTTTCATGGGTAGATCGTTTGTGTAAAAAACATGTACCTTTGGATCCTGAACCTATTGAAAAAGCATGTGAATTTCTCTGTAGGATTCCGAGGAACGGGGAAAAACTCATCAGTGTTGGGTTGGAGTTTGCTGATCTCTTGGGCGACTTGCACCAGGATACTGATTCGGTTGTCGTAGCAATTTTATATCGGGCGCAACGCGGCCGACATGTGAAATTAGCTGATATTGAGGCCGCGTTTGGATCTTCTATTGTACATCTGATAAGGGAGGTTAACCGGATGTCGACAGTCAGCGTTCTAAATTTGTCTAACGCACCTCTCTTGGTCAGTGAGGAGCGGGATCAATCTGAGAATGTACGTAAGATGTTGGTCTCCCTTATAGACGATGTGCGTGTGGCCATTGTGAAGCTCGCTGAGCGTATCATTGCTTTACGATTGGCAAAAAACGCGGCAAATTCCAGGCGTATCCGTACGGCTAGCGAAGCACTTTCCATTTTTGCACCCTTGGCCAACCGCCTTGGAATCTGGCGCTTGAAATGGGAACTTGAAGATTTGTCTTTTCGTTATCTTCAGAGCGAAGACTATAAACACATAGCTATGCAACTAAGCAGTAGGCGTGAACAGAGGGAAAGCAAAATTGCGGAACACGCTGCGAATTTAGAGCACATGCTGTCTGCTTCAGGTATTGAAGCGTTTGTAGAAGGGCGGGCTAAAAATATATATAGCATATGGGAAAAGATGCAGCGTAAGGGCGTGTCTTTCTCAGAAATCTATGATGCGTTGGCAGTGCGTATATTAGTCAAGGAAATCAAAGATTGTTATGCGGTTCTCGGCGTTGTTCATACGAAGTGGAGACATATACCAAAAGAATTTGACGATTATATTGCTAACCCTAAGGGCAATGGTTATCAAGCTATTCATACTGCCGTTTACGATCGTTCCGGTAACGTACTGGAAGTCCAGATAAAGACCGAGAACATGCATAGGGAATCAGATCTCGGGATATGTGCGCATTGGGCATACAAGGATCATAATCAACTGAGTGATGAGGACCCGGTATATGCTGAAAAGCTTGCCTGGTTGAAGCAGGTCTTAAGTCGCCAGGAGCAGTTGGGCGACGTTGCATTAAAT
Source organism: Pseudomonadales bacterium (assembly GCA_019090385.1). Classification (GTDB taxonomy): domain Bacteria; phylum Pseudomonadota; class Gammaproteobacteria; order Pseudomonadales; family Azotimanducaceae; genus DC-out156. Next base: position 5,541 of record JAHRWB010000022.1, read on the forward strand.
GCAGAGTTAAGCTATATCCTCGAACAAAAGCGAGTATATGTATACACACCTGACGGTCATGTTTTGGATTTAGGCCAGGGAGCAACGCCAGTAGATTTTGCTTATCGTATTCACACGGATATAGGGCACAATTGTGCGAGTGTCCGTATTGATGGAAAACCCGCTGCACTGAACAGCACTCTAAAGACTGGGCAGTGCGTAGAAATAATACCTGGAAATAATAGCGGACCAAATCGGGACTGGCTGGAAGTTTCTCAAGGCTTCGTTAAAACGTCGCGCGCTCGGGCAAAGATTCAAGCGTGGTATCGTGCGCAAAATTACAATGAAAATGTTTCTGCGGGTCGAATTTTGCTGAATGAAGAATTGCGCCGACTAAATGTAGGTTTTAGTGCAGACTTTAATATTGATCAGATTGCTCGGTGCTTGAATTATAAAAGTCGTGATTTGTTATATCACGCCTTGTCAGTGGGAGATTGTCAGATACTGGATGTGATTCAATGTTCCGGTGTTGAGTTAGAACAGCACAATCAGCTTGAGCTTTTAGATTTTCAATCTGACGAAAAACCTTTGCAGCATGCAGAGCTAATTATTCGTGGTCGTGATCGTTCCAGACTGCTTCATGATATTACTCATGTGCTTTCAAAAGAAAATGTAACGATGGTTTCACTGAATGCAAGTTCGGACCCATTGAGCATTACCGCCAGCATCAGTGTTACAATTCTAATACGCGATCTGGTCTCGCTTGCAAGGGTGCTTGATAGAATAAAGAGTGTGCCCGATGTATTAAGTATTGTAAGACATATTTCGAAGTAGTTTGGGTTACAACAGATATAGGGAGTAAAAAATGCGAGTAATTTTATTGGGGCCGCCGGGTGCAGGGAAAGGTACACAGGCGCAATTTATTTGCGAACATTATGGCATACCTCAGATCTCTACAGGCGATATGCTACGTGCAGCGGTTAAAGTACAGTCGCCTTTGGGTATTCAGGCAAAAGCAATAATGGACGCTGGAAAGCTGGTGTCGGACGAACTCATAATAGGGCTGGTTGAGCAACGAATAAAAGAAAAAGACTGTGCAAATGGGTTTTTATTCGATGGTTTCCCTCGAACAATTCCCCAGGCACAAGCATTGATTGATACAGATATCTCAGTAGATTGTGTTCTGGAAATAAGTGTGCCGGATGATGAGATTATAAAACGTATTGCTGGTAGGCGTGTTCATGAAGCTTCTGGTCGGGTTTATCATTTAATCTATAATCCGCCAAAAAATGAAAATAAGGACGATGTAACGGGTGATTCACTTATTCAGAGAGAAGACGACTCTGAAACAACCGTGAAACAACGATTGAAAATTTATCATGAGCAAACACATCCGTTAGTAGAATTTTATACGGAACGTTTCAATGCAAATCTCGTTTCTTATACTAAACTTGATGGACTTGGTAGCGTTGATGATATTAGAAACGACGTTCTAAAGGCTCTAGTTAAGGTTTAAGTTAAAAAATATGCGCATGTACACGTAAGAAACAGAAAATATTTAGCAATTAATTGCATTTTGGGGTAGCAATTAATTTTTTTTTAAATATCATCTGCAACTGTTGAAAGCTGGATCTCAATACTGTTTTCCATCTATCAGCAAGATGAAACTTTTGCCGAGGAGAATAAAATGGCTAAAGCAAAAAAAGCAGCTACGAAAAAAAAGAAAGTTGTAGCTCGCAAAAAAATTGCGAAGAAAGTCGCTAAGAAGAAAGTCGCTAAGAAGAAAGTAGCTAAAAAGAAAGTAGCTAAGAAGAAAGTGGCCAAGAAGAAAGTAGCTAAAAAGAAAGTGGCCAAGAAGAAAGTGGCCAAGAAGAAAGTAGCTAAGAAACGCTAATTCTGAAGTTAGCAGCTTGTATCTTGTGAATATTGGTTGTTAATGAATAATTAGATGCATAATCAGAAATTGACATATTCCAGCGAGGTCAAATCGCGTTGGGTGTGTCGATTTTTGCGCATTTCAACCCTCACCTAATCTAGTAGGCCGTGTAAGGGTAATATAGTTACTTCATCGCCAATTTGTGGTGATCCTATGTGTTCTGGAATTTCGATCAAACAATTACATGCACGAAAGCTCGCAAATCTGTTCGAGCTTTGGTCCTCTTTTACCGAAACGCATAATACCGGCGTCCCTCCCTTTTGTTGTTCTGAAACTTGTCTATAGGTAGCGCGCTGATATTCTGTTCGTCCGCTTGAATGCTTTAGAGGTGTTTCCAGTATTGCGGAAACTTTAAGCGGAGGCGCGTAATCTTTTAGGCCGCACATTTGTGCAAGGGTTGGTTTAACTAACAACAGATAAGTAACGATTGCAGATACTGGGTTTCCAGGTAGTCCGAAAAACAGGGCATTGCCTATTTTTCCGTACGCAACAGGTTTACCAGGTTTGATAGCAATTTTCCAAAACGATAGCTGCCCTATTTCAGTAATGACCTTTTTAACGTAGTCCGCATCTCCAACAGAGA
>JAHRWB010000023.1 GCA_019090385.1 Pseudomonadales bacterium
AGTTCTCTGATTGGACACGAATTTATTACACTATCAGAGCCCTTCCTCCAACACCCAATGACTGCCAAGTTTCTATTTTAGGCGATAACCCATTGCGAAGATTTTACACTTCAGCAGCATTGGGTTTATTGCCTTGATGGCCTAGTCTAGCATCCGAAAACCTACACCCGCCCGCCACACTACCCAACAATAAAAAATCCGCACAACCCCTGGGTAAAACTTAATAGTTGTATCGCGCTATTTACTTTGAGTTTAGATGATCTACTGCAAATTCAGCTGCGCTATCACACTGAACGCGAGCAAAGCCAAAATTGCAGTTTGATAAGGCTAGAAACAACGATTTTATTTAAGCTCCAGTCCCTTTAGACTGCCTTCATTGCGCCAGTCTTTCAAAATTTTAAAAAATTTCTGAGGACCGCCACCAAATTGCCCCGCCAGAAAACCATTATTGTTACCTGACTTACCCTCGTTATTGTAATATCCCGGTGTACATTTAATGAAGTGTGTTTCCAGCACGTCAGCATGGCTTTCTATAATGCTCACCCAATCATCCTCAGCGGCCTGGGTTGCTTCAACAGTTTCTGACTCGTGCTCACGCATGTGCTTGATAACATAAGTAAGATGCTGAGCCTGTTCATCCAGTGTGTGGGTCACACTCTGAGTTACAGCGGTTTGGGTAAACCCAAGAAAAAAACAATTGGGAAAATTTTTGCTAAACAAGCCATGAAAGGTTGATAGTCCGTTCTTCCATTTATCCTTCAGGCTCAATTTATCCCGCCCGACAACATCGTAACCAGACTGGCTAGTATAATTGCTACCGACCTCAAACCCCGTGGCAAATATCAGACAATCCAGTTCATATTCAACACCATTGACAACTACCCCTTTTTCAGTAATTTCATCCACACCCTGGCCCTGAGTATCAACCAGCGTTACATTCGGAAGGTTATAAGTTTGCAGATATTCGTCATGAAAACAGGGCCGTTTACAAAACTGCCAATAGTACGCTTTGAGTGCTTCCGCAGTTTCCCTGTCTTCCACTATATCTTCTGTCCTGCGCCGGATTTCCTCCATCTTTTTCATATCAGATAGTTCCCGAACTTCCTTTTTCTGCTCCGGAGTCAATTTTGGCCGCTGCTTAAGAATCTGATTGGCGCTATTGTGAACATCTGTCCAACCATCATCTACATCTGCATCATCATTTTTGTTGGCGGCTTTATCATCTTTCTTTTTCTTGGGCTGGCCACCGGCCAGTAAAATTTCGAAATTGTCCATCCGCTTTCTATGCCAACCGGGTTCCAGCTTAGCAACCCACTCAGGACTGGTTGGCGCATTATTGCGAACATCTACTGAAGAAGGTGTACGCTGAAATACATACAATTCCTGCGCAGCTTCCCCAAGGTGAGGAATACACTGTACTGCAGTAGCACCTGTACCAATGATGCCTACACGTTTATTAGTCAGTTTTTTCAAATCGCCCTCAGAACTTCCACCCGTATAATCATAGTCCCAACGACTGGTATGAAAGGTGTGACCCTGAAACTTCTCGATACCCTTGATACCAGGTAGTTTAGGCCTGGTTAGCAAGCCATTGGACATGGCGACAAACTGGGCCTTAAACTCATCATTTCTGTCAGTTTTTATAACCCATCGCTTGATGCTCTCATCCCAGCGCATTTCTGTTACTTCTGTTTGAAAACAAGCCTTATCGTACAAATTATACTTTTTTGCGATATTTATACTGTGCTTCAATATTTCAGGCGCGTGGGAATAGCGTTCTTTAGGGATATAATCCATTTCTTCGAGTAACGGCAAATAGACGTAAGCCTCTACATCACATTGAGCGCCCGGATAACGATTCCAATACCAGGTTCCACCAAAGTCACCCGCTTTATCTATAACTCTGATATCCTCAACCCCGGCATCGCGCAAGTGCGCACCTGTCAGCAGACCACCAAACCCCCCGCCGATAATAAGCACTTCTACCTCATCCTTGATCGGCTCTCGCGTAAACCCCGCTTTTACATAGTGGTCATCGATAAAATGAGAAAAATCACCTTTGATATCCTGATACTGACCGAAACCTTCTTTGATAATACGCTTGTCACGTTCATAGGCGTATTTGTCCCACAGGGCATCTGGATCAAAATCCAGATGAGAAGTATCTACAGTATATTTATGTGCATCCGCCATTATCTCATCCTTATACTATGGTCAATAATGCCTGCGCCAAATTTAAAAATTGAGCAAACACCTGGTAGCGAAAAACCATAGCATGGCTTTTTTTGCAGGGAAAAGACGATATGACAGATATTTGATTTAAATCAAAAAGGCATGGATTTCATCACTATGCTCACGTGAGACCTTGCAGCGACAACGCTCTATATCATCATTTGCAGCATATTATGAAGCGCTCAGGCTATGCCACTGCGCAACAACCCCACTCGCCTGAATGCAGGCCTCAATTATCACAAAATCCAGACAATACGGGGCTTTTACCGCTTGCACGTACCAGGAATGCCCGCCATAATTCTCCGCTTGTTAACCCTTAAAGCAATAATCCTCAAAAATGACAAGCAGCTCAAACAGCAACAGTTACGGCTCAATACAACTCGGTGGCTCAGAACGAAACGTAGAAAGTTTAGGCGCGCTCATAGCATGGTTAGTCATTAATAATCTGTTTGAATCACATCTGGAACGCTCTGCTGGCTCATCTGTTACACGCGTCCGCTTGCATGACCTTACTGGTCCTGAATTTCTAACAACCATACTACATGGGGAGCTAAAGCCTTCTCACCTGAACAGCGCAGGCCAACAATTCATAGAGTCTTATTTTGTTTCCGGTAAATATGACACTGACTATGCCCAGTGTGATTATGCTGGAGAAAATGAATGGACCCGATATGCAGAGGTGTCCCCACGTATAACCGCGGCCTTTAGAGCCCATGCCCGGCCAAAATCAAGCATTCGCAGCCTCGGTGCCAAAATATTAAAGTTTCCCCAGCGATCATAAATCCCGCTAGCTCTGATCTTGATCTGTCATTATCCTACCAAAGGCTGGCCAATTAGCGTTTTCCCAAATAATTGATTCGACAAGCATTTCGACAACCCGATTTTTGTCTGTTAGTGTAAATACTCATTAAAACAGAGGCTAAGCACTGGTATGGAAGTCGGACTACAAATGATATTTGCCTCCTACGGTTGGGAGAACATAGATGATGGGCAGGTTTTCAAAGAAGAGGTGGAGATGGCAAAAGCTGCCGAATCACTTGGCTTCGGAACATTATGGCCAGTAGAGCACCACTTTTTTGATTACTCCCATTGCCCGGACAACCTACTCTTTTTATCCCACATGGCAGCGGCAACAAAGACCATTAAACTCGGAACCGCCGCTATTATCTTACCCTGGAATGACCCTATTCGAGTGGCTGAAAAGGTTTCGATGCTGGATCACCTTTCTGGCGGGAGAATGCAACTTGGTTTTGGTCGTGGACTATCCAAAAGAGAGTTTGCGCCCTTCAATGGTATAGAAATGGAGGAAAGCCGCGAACGTTTTGACGAGTCCTCTGCGATGATCGTTGAAGCATTAGAAACAGGATTTATTGAAGGGAATGGTAAGTTTTACGCTACTCCCAAAACGGAAATCCGACCCCGTCCAAACAAAAGCTTCAAAAACCGGCTGTATGCTGTTTCAAATTCAGATGATTCCGTGGATTCTTGCGCCAAAATTGGCGGACGTATGATCATGTTCGCTGAAACCGACTGGAAAAATCGCATGCCCAGTATTGAACGCCACCGGAAAAAATTCAAAGAGCAGCATGGTAGCGAAGCCCCGCCGGTAATGATCGCAGATTTTACCTATTGTCATGAAGACGAAAGCCTGGCGCGGGAAAGAGCTGAAAACTATCTGGCCAGTTATCTTGCCAGTATTCTTGATCATTATGACTTAATGGGTGAGCACCTGGCGCTCACCAAAGGGTACGAACGTTACGGAGCCCAAGCGGGTGTCTTGAGAGAAATTGGCTTTGACAAATATGTTGAAGGATTTTTGGCATCCAATGCCTATGGAACACCCCAGCAGATTCTCGATAGGCTACGCGCACGATATGAAATTGTAGGGGCTTTCGATATGGCTACTGCCTTTCGTTATGGTGGTATTCCTTATGATCAAGCGCAAACCAGCATGAAACTATTTGCTGAAAAAATTATGCCTGAGGTGAAAAGCTGGACTTAAGATAGGCTGCTATTTAGTACTAGATTCAGTAAGTACTGCAGGCATCTCCACCACTACCGGAATGGTCGTGGTGGAGATGAATTTATCGTATCTTTGCACAAAATCGTATCTTTGCACAAAATCGTATCTTTGCACAAAATCGTATCTTTGCACAAAATCGTATCTTTGCACAAAGTTTCATATCAGTGAAACTTTGAAAAATCTGCCTCTCTACGCTCAGAAAATGCCTGCATTGCTTCTTTAGATTCTGCCGTTCGCAACTGCTCAGCAAATATTTCCATTTCAGCTTTCATCACTTCACCCAGATCAGGTCCAAAACGACGCATAAGGTTTTTCGTACGCCTTATCGCGCTGGGTGCCTTGGCAGCTAGTTTCAGTGCTTTCTGCTTAACCTCTGGCATTAACTCATCTACAGAAAAAGCCTGGTTAACAAAGCCGCACTCTATGGCAGTTGAGGTGTTAAATTGCTCACCGAACAAAAATAATTCGCATGCTTTCTGTCGGCCCATAGCCAGTGGAGCCAGTAGTGAAGAGCCTGCTTCTGGGACAACTCCCAGATTGATAAACGGCATAGCAAAACGCGCATAATCCGATGCATAAACAAGATCGAAGTGAAATAACATGGTGGTACCAATGCCGATGGCCAGACCATTCACTGCAGCCAAAAGGGGTTTATCTGCTGAATCCAGCGCATCCAATAAATCAGGCACAGGGGCTAAGCCTCGAGATTTAGATTTTTCTGGAGATGTCTTTACCGGCGTTTCCGATTGACTGACAAAATCGCTAATATCATTCCCTGCTGTAAAGCTATCCTTTACACCCGTTACTACAGTAACCCTAATCTGTTTGTCCGACTGAGCGGAACGAATTGCATCAGCCAGTCCAGTGTACATACCCCCCGTCATGGCATTTTTTTTATCCGGGCGGTTTATACGTATTGTTTGAACCCCATCCTGGTTCTCCACATCGATATATTGACTCACAACATTGTCTCCTCTACTCAATCTATTTTTATATGGCTTAGCAACTTTGCGTAAACCATGGAACGTATACTACCTTCCCAGACACTGCCCGATTATAGCGATTGAACAAATAGCTCAATCCTGTCTGCGCCTAACACCAAATTTGGCATATATTCATGGGTAAATTTATCATCAAGTTCTTGACTCGAGATTAGTGCTTCTAAAGCGGTTGCACCATTATAATCGACACTGGCAATACGTACAGTTAGGCTATGCTCGGGCATGTAGAACGCACTACCCGGCAGAGCTGCGACGCCATGTACCTCCAGCAAACGGGCACACAACTGCTCAGCACCATCTATATTATTCCCCAACAGCTTAGATCTATACGGCGAAAAATCAGGAAAAAGATAAAAAGCGCCTTCCGGCTGTATACACGTCAACCCTACTGCAGTAAAACGTTTATACAAATAATCAGCTGCATGTCGATGAAGCTCCATGCACAACGTGACATACCTTTGTTGCTTTTTACTGGGCAGATAAGCCGCCAGGGCTGCATACTGCACGGGTGCTGCCACACAGGAATAAGTTTCACTAATTAACGTACTTAAAGCATTAGCCAATACTGTCATATGTTTAGGCAAGCCCATAACGCCTAACCGATAGCCACCAGCAGAAAAGCCCTTACTTAAGCCAGAGGATACTATTGTGCCTTCCGGGTAAAATTCAGCCGGTGAGGCAAAGTTGTCATTAAAATCAAACAGTGCGTAAATTTCGTCGCTGATCAATACAACGGCGTGTTCTCGACATACGTCCGTCAAAGCAATGAGTTCAGATTGGGTATAAACACTACCCGTTGGATTATTGGGCGAGTTAATAATCAAGGTCAGCTGCTCATCGGCATATTCTTCGCAGATCTGGTCAAGCTGATTGGCAGTTAACTTGTATTTGGATTCAGCAGTGGTTTGCGGTGTAATAACCTTCTTATTAAGGATAGTTGCCTGGGGTAAATACGAAACCCAACTGGGGGCAGGAATAATGACTGATCCTTCCAACAAAAATAACACATTAAAAATAAGCTGCTTGCTACCAGGACCAATAAATATCTGTTCCTCTAACAAACTGGTTTGATACAGCGCATTGTAGTACTGAACAAATTGGGCGCATAGTGCAGGCAGTCCCTTTGTAGGCAAATACTGTTTACGCCCCGCACTATCTCGTAACGCCACTTGTATATCTTCGGCTATTGGGAACGGGGATTCGCCAAACCCGAAGTGCACAATCGATTCACCGGCAGAGCGTCGCTCACTGGCTATTTGATTAATAGCCAGTGTAGCTGACTCTTCCAAAGACACTATGGTTTGATTAAGTTTTGGCTGAAACAGAAACTCCCTTACATTTTTCATCACGATATCCATACCGAATTGGAACCAGCATACCCCTCTAGCTCAGCTTGGGACAGACCTGTCAGTACGCTGAGCCAATTGTCTATAGATGCGGTTAAATCACCATACCATTACCCTGAGACAGTCTCTCACGAGCTAAAACGCAAACAGGTACAATTGTCGGACAACATGCTGCTCAGAGTAATGTACTCAAAAGCCCTCTTATGGGACTGTTATTCTCCTGGCATTGACTTTACAATGCGCCGGCTAAGTTCTACCTGCTTGAACAGGCAAGACTTGCATCATGTCAATTTGGGCGTTAATTAACTAATGCACTCTAGGGGAAATCAAATGAAAAGGAATTATCGTTATGCTGCGACAATCCTCGCAGCAATACTCAGTACACAACTGTACTCCCAGATTTCTGCTGCCGAAACAACCGGCGCAATCGAAGAAATCGTAATAATCGGGACTCGGTCCAACACGCAGCGCTCTGCTTCAGATTCTACAGTGCCTGTCGATGTTATTTCTGCGGATGAATTTAACAGTATTGGCAATTCCGCAGACATTACTGATAATTTGAGAGCACTCGTTCCGTCTTATACTGCTACGCCCGCAACTGGTGACGGAAGCGCATTTGTACGCCCTACTTCATTGCGTGGAACCGCACCGGACCAGGTGCTGGTTATGGTTAACGGCAAACGACGACATCGCTCTGCGCTGGTTCAGTTTTTTGCACCCGCGGCAGGAAATGGCGCCCACGGCGTTGATGTCGGGATGATCCCAAGCATTGCACTAAAACGCGTAGAAGTACTGCGTGATGGCGCCGCTGCACAATATGGTTCAGATGCCATTGCCGGTGTTATCAATTTTGTCCTCAATGACAGTAATGAGGGCGGCCAGGCACAAGTTCAGTATGGGGAGCATTACGACGGTGAACAAAGTGTTAAATTTGCGGGAAATGCTGGTTTTGCAGCAGGCGATTCGGGTTTTGTAAATGTCAGCCTCGAATACATTGACAACGATGCACTATCTCGTGGCGTACAGCGTGAAACTGATATTGCCGATTTGGTTGCTGCCGGTGTACCGGCATCAGAGTTTGGTGCGGATTCACCCTTTGGTGATTCCCCATTACTGCAAACCTGGGGCCGACCAGAAACTGAAGGGCTACGCTTTTTCGTAAATACCGGTTTCGATATCAGCGATGCCTCCCAGTTATATGCACGCCTGGGCGTATCTGATACTGAAGGTCGTTACCGTTTTTTTTATCGTAATCCAAACCACTCTAGTCTGACACAACATCGCCTCGATGGATTTACCGGCTTGCCTGCTGGCTTTACACCGTATCTCGATGGAGACCAAACTGATACCAGTTTTGTATTGGGTGTAGAAGGCGAATACGATAGCGGTATGTCGTATGACTATAGTGTCAGCTACGGTAAAAATGAACTTGACTACTTTCTGAACAATACCGTTAACCCAGACCTCGCTCTCACTGCTGACTTGCAAATTCCGCAAATGGACTTTGATGTTGGTGGTTATGAACAACAAGAAATTAACCTAAATGCCGATTTTTCATTGCCACTCAGCGATACCGTTAATTTGGCCTTTGGTGCAGAATACCGCGAAGAAACCTACACCGTTGTTGCCGGCGAACTCAATTCATCTATAGGCGCAGGCTCAAGTGGCTTTAAAGGAATTACTGAATCGGATGCTGGCGAATTTGAGCGCGACAACATCGCAATCTATACAGACATTGAGCATGATGTTACCGATGACCTGCTGCTGCAATACGCATTACGTTACGAAAACTTTTCAGATTTTGGCAACACTCTGAATGGAAAACTTGCTGGCCGCTATAGAATTTCAGACAGTCTGGCTTTCCGAGCTGCTGTGTCAACAGGGTTTCATGCACCTACCCCTGGGCAGGCAAACGTACGTACAACCATTACAACCTTTGATGGAGCTACAGGACTTCAAGTTGAAGAAGGCCTGGTACCTTCCACCGACCCACGTGTTTCTGCAGTGGGTGGAACAAAGCTCAAAGAAGAAACCTCGCTGAATTTCAGCGCCGGCTTCACAGCTGACATTGGAGACAACACCACAGTAACACTGGATGCATACAAAATTGATGTAGACGATCGTATCTATCGAACCGGGGATATACAGGTACCTGGTACAACCAATACGATATCCTTCTACACTAACGCTCTGGATGTTGAACATTCGGGTATTGATCTTGTTGTCACTTCTGATATTGATTGGGCGGATACAGCCAGCACAAAGTTCACACTCGCATACGGCTACAACAAAATCAAAGTAGACGGTCAACAGCAAATCAATAGCGTTAACCCGGTCAGTGATGGATTGATTGAAGATATTGAAAATAACTATCCTAATCACCGCTGGGTGTTAACTGCCAACACGTATTTTGGCGACAAGCTCAACATATTGGCTCGGGTCAATTTTTACGGCGAACATTTTGATGAACGCGGTCGAATAGACGATCTCGTTGACCCAAGTGCAAAAATAGATTCTATCGTCTTCGTCGACCTGGAAGCTGCATACCAGTTTAACGATAACATGCGTTTAATTCTGGGCGCTACCAACGTATTTGATGAGTTTGTAGATGAGATTGGTGCACCAAATGCAAACCGTCTTAGCGTCGGTCTACAATATCCAAGGCGTACTGCATCCAACTATGAAGGTGGTGCTTGGTACCTGAAAGGTATTTACAGCTTCTAATTTGCAGTGCCCAAGAGATGGTTTTATACCTGGCCTTGGATAAGTTCTACTACAACTGTCCCGCTATGGATATACTGGCAATTGCCGGATAACCATAGCGGGACATTCAATGCTAACGCATATCGTTATGCTCCACACTAACCCTAGCTATGCACGGCATATTTAAGCCGTACATTTCAAATTTCAAAACCCTACTCTTAACCCATAAAATGTGAGGTGAAAATGCCTGGCGAAGCCCCCCTAGACCCTCTGGCAACCTTTTCCAGCAAACTATTTGAAGGAAAAACAGTTCTGGTTACAGGTGGAGGAAGAGGCATAGGCCGGGAAACCTCCATGGCATTTGCCCAATTGGGTGCCAATCTGGTGATAGCCAGCCGTAAACCAGAAAACCTGGAATCTACCAAAGCCGATATCGAATCGCTGGGTGTTCAGTGCCTGGCCATCCCCATGAGCATCCGGGAACCTGAAGCTGTAGATGCGCTGCTTGAGAAAATCTCGAAACAGTTTGGGCCTATAGACTGTTTAATCAACAATGCCGGCGGACAGTTCCCTTCCCGTCCCTGGGAGATTTCTGACAGTGGCTGGCGCTCGGTAATAGATCTCAACCTGAATGGCACCTGGAATATGTGTAACCGCGTAGGCACCCAGATGATAAAACGTGGAAGTGGCTCCATTGTTAACATCGTGCATGTGTACTCCTACGACCGCGGTGCCAGTTTATTCGCGCACTCTGGAGCAGCCCGGGCAGGCGTGGTAAACATGACCAAATCTTTGGCTTACTATTACGCCAGACACGGCGTCAACATCAATGCGCTTGCACCCGGCAGCATTGCTACAGAGGGACTGCGTGAAGAAGAATATGCCAAGGCAGAAGTGAGCGACTTTGAAGAATTACAAAAACAGGATATTCCGGCACACCGGCTGGGAACACCTGAAGAAGTAGCTGCCATGACCGTCTTTCTTTGCTCTCCCGCTGCCCGCTATATCAACGGCGCTTCATTAATCGCCGATGGCGGTCAATATTTGGGGCCTTGGACAGATATGTGGGATGTAGACGAAGCACCTTCCTAACTAGAAACAGCTTCCTAACTAAAAACAGCGTTCTATCGATTGAAGAAATATTCCAGGTATTTCTGCCAAGCCGTCAAATAATCCGGTTCTCACGTAATTGGATTATTTGTTTCTCATCATATCCAATTTCAGCAAGCACTTCGTCTGTATGCTCGCCGGCAGTTGGCGCACGACGGTAAAAATCTGTTGGGGTATCAGACAATGACACGGGCGGCCCCACCACCTGGGCCGGCTTGCCCAAATCAGGATATGGTTGGGGTTTCAGCATCGTTTGCACCTGGGGATCCTCCAACACCGCATTGGGACTCAAGACCTCTCCGGCGGGTATCCTGCTTTTTGCCAATAATTCAATAGCCTCCGTAGAGGTATAATCAGCGCACCACTCGTTCATTTTTGCACTGATCACCTCCCCGTTAACAGCACGGGAGTCATCATCCTTAAACCTTTCGTCATCCAGCCATTGCTCACAATCCACCAGTGTTACCCAGCGCTTAAACAAATTATTCCCTACAACCTGAGCAAGTATCCAGCCATCTTTAGTTTTAAAAATATCAGACGGACCCGCATTGTATGCTCTGTTGCCACGACGTTGGCGATTTAATGCCAGTATATCCTCCTCAATAAGATAGGTATTCGACACCGTCAACGCAGATCGTAGCAGGGAACCCTCCACCATTTGACCGACCCCAGTCTTGTCTCTAGCCATTAGAGCCGCAAGTGTGCCATAAGCACAATTGGTTGCTGTTGCAAAATCTACGTAGGGCACCAAGCACCTTTGGGGCATATCTGGCTGCCCGGTTAAATGCGTACTACCCGACATCACCTGGCCAATGCCATCAAAACCAACGCGTTCACTATATGGCCCCTCACTGCCAAAAGCAGAAGCCGTCGCCAAAATCACTTTTGGGTTAATATCATGCAAACTCTCAAGGTCCAGACCCATGGATTTAAGAGTCGGTGCAGGCAAATTGGCTACAACCACATCCGCCGTTTTAACCAAAGCCTTCACAATTTCGCGCCCTTCCGGTTTGGTTGGATTCAGACTAAGAGAGCGTTTATTCCGATTCACCTGAAAAAAACCAGCACCTGTGCCATCTTCCATGACCGGCGAGACAAACCGGTCTTCACCTCCTCCCACTCGCTCTATCCGAATGACGTCAGCCCCCAGGTCTCCCAATAGAGCGGCACAATAAGGGCCTGCAATATAACGCCCAAAATCTAAAACCCTGACCCCTTCCAGTACCTTTACCATTATGTGATCCTGCTAGTAGTTCCCAATTCACTATTATTTCAGCAAATATTTTCAAACCCCGGGATAATTGCGCCTCATTGTAGCCATACAGTAGCCATACAAAATTGCGCTAAACTTATTCCCAGGCACTGGAAAATCTATCCGTTTACCTTCCGAGAAGGGCTTTTTCTTCCGCTACCGCTTCGCTGAAGTAATCTTGCGCCAGATGATAGTCCACGTAAGCAGCAAACTTCGGCCAGCGAGTCTCATCAATGCCCTCTCCCGCATGATGCAAATTCACCATCTGCGTGACTACGGCAATATCGCCAATAGAAAGTGACGAACCAACAAGAAAATTGCCACCATCCAATTGCGCCTCCAGGTAATCAAAAATAGGCGGTAAATCATCGGCTATGGCTTGTTTAACTGCTTCCTTATCATGATCCTGCTTCATCATTTTTAAGACAATTCTGGGAAAAAATATTTTTGCCGTGGAGTTGTCAAAAATATGCGTATCGGCATATTCCTCAAACCACAGAGCCGTACCAAACTCTTCCGGGTTTTCAGGAAAAACGCTGGTACCTGCCCCAGGATGTTTCCGCTCTAAATAGGCACAAATCACCGACGAGTCTGGCAATGAAAAACCCCCATCACTGTAAGCGGGAATTTTCCCGGTCGGGCTTAGCTTTCTGAATTCAGGATCTTTAGACCCGGGCATAGTTGGTTTAATATCATAAGCAACCCCTTTAAGCATAAGACAGGCCCGCACTTTTCTGACGAAAGGCGAGAGTATGGCACCATGGAGAACTGACATTTTTTACCCCTATTTTGGATTATTAAGCAATTATATTTCTGTTTTGGATCTTTTTAAGCGCTTTAGCATCCTTATTTTGCTCTATTTAGTATTTTTTGGGTTCATTAGCAAAAGACGTAAAAGCAAAAGACGCACAATATTTTTCAAAGCATACCAGATCAACAAAAAATAACTAAAATCCCGCTGACCCTCGGTTATCACGCATTGATTTTTCTGCTCCTGGAGGAGTATAAATAGACGCTACGTAGGTATAGCGAATGCGAGCAATTATGGAGATACGAGGTTCCGCTAGCCAAAACAGCCCCCGCCACAGCTGGATTAACCGTCTGGCACGATGCGTACTGGTTGTTTCTGTATTGCTTTACAGCATTCATGCACCTGCTTCCACCGTATGGGAATTGCGAATCGAAAGCGGCATCGGCCCCGGTAGTGCTGGCTACTTTATCTCTACGCTTGAAGATGCTCAAAAAAATGATGTAGATCTACTGGTTCTGACGCTGGATACACCGGGCGGTCTGGACCAGTCCATGCGCGATATGATCAAGGCTATTCTTGACAGCAAGGTTCCCGTTGCAACCTATGTATCTCCTAATGGATCACGTGCAGCCAGTGCTGGAACTTACATCATGTACGCCAGTCACATTGCCGCCATGGCCCCCGCAACCAATATCGGATCCTCAACACCGGTCAGCCTCGGAGGTCCACCCCCCTCCCTTCCCTTGCCCGGACAAGGCGATCAAGGCGATCAAGCAGATACACAGGACAGCAAAGAAGACGGCCCTGCAAATTCAGCCACAGCAATGGAAAAAAAAGTACTCAATGATGCCATAGCCTATATCAGGGGTTTGGCCCTGCTGCGCGGCCGAAATACAGAGTGGGCCGAAGCCACGGTACGAGAAGCATCCAATCTCACCGCCACAGATGCATTAAAATTGAATGTCATTGATATCATCGCTACAGATTTACAAGACTTGCTGGTACAAATTCAAGGCCGACAGATAGAAATTGGTGGGAGTGATGTGCAGCTAAATCTCAGCAATATTACCATTGAAGTAAAATTGCCAGACTGGCGGGATAGATTTCTCTCAACCATTACCAATCCTAATATTGCCTATATTCTGCTTATGATTGGTATGTATGGCTTGATACTAGAATTTTACAATCCCGGCATGGGCTTGCCCGGTGTGGTCGGCGTTATTTGCCTGCTGGTCGCGGCTTTCGCGCTACAAATGCTACCTATCAATTACACCGGACTGGCGCTAATACTCCTGGGTATTGCACTGATGGTCGTTGAGGCGGTGTCTCCCAGCTTTGGTATTTTCGGTTTGGGTGGCGTCGCCTCCTTCGTACTTGGCTCCATTATGCTGATGGACACGACACTGCCCTATTACAAGATTTCTCTTCCGCTGATCGCCGCAATGACGACTGCATCCGCTGCCGTGTTTTTATTCACACTCGCCTTCGCACTGCGTGCACGTAATCGGCCTGTTTGCGCAGGAACTGAATCATTTCCCGGCAAAACTGCAACTGTGTTAGAAGATTTCGAGCATAGCGGTATGGTGCGGTTTGAAGGAGAACTCTGGCGTGCGGAATCAAACCACCCGCAAATAAAAGATTCGATAGTTTATATTCATTCAAGGCGCGGACTGATATTAAAAATTACAGATGATCAGCCGCCGTTATCAACCAGCCAGGAGACATAATCAATGGAAATTTTTATATCTACGTTGTTAATACTCACCATTACATTTCTACTAAGCACTTTCAGAATACTGCGAGAATACGAACGCGCGGTTATTTTTTTGCTAGGCCGATTCTATAAAATCAAAGGTCCCGGATTAATCATCGTTGTCCCGTTAATACAACAAAGTGTGCGCATCGATCTACGTATTCGCGTCCTGGACATCCCCACCCAGGATCTGATTACGCATGATAATGTTTCGGTTAAAGTGAATGCTGTTTTATATTTTCGAGTCGTCGATCCTGAAAATGCCATTATCAACGTGGAAAATTTCATGGAGGCTACCGAACAGCTGGCACAAACCACTCTACGCTCTGTGCTCGGGCAGCATGAACTGGATGAGCTATTGTCTGAGCGGGACAAACTCAATGTCGATATTCAGCAAATACTCGATCAACAGACAGACCCCTGGGGAATTAAAGTCTCCAATGTTGAAATTAAACACGTAGATATTGATGAAAGCATGATTCGCGCTATCGCAAAACAGGCGGAAGCAGAGCGAGAAAGACGCGCAAAGATTATTCATGCTGAAGGTGAGCAACAAGCCGCTACAAAACTCGTGGAAGCCGCACAAACACTCTCGACCCAAGGTCAGGCCCTGCAGCTCAGGTATCTGCAAACCCTGACAGAAATAGCCGGCGATAAAAGCTCCACTATTGTATTTCCCATACCTATGAACTTGATGGATGCCTTACACAAATTTGTACCGGACAAATAGTGCAATTTAAGCGTCGATCATGAAATTGCTGCTTTTGTAGAAACACTGTATGCAAAACCCTTTTGATATTTGGGAACTCCTGGCAGGCATTGCCCTTTTTCTTTTTGCAATGACGCAGCTGGAATTAGCGCTCAAAACATTGGGCGGACGTTCACTATCTTTGTATCTAAGAGAAAAAACCAGCAAACGCTTCAACGCAGTATTGGGTGGCGTTATCGCCACTGCACTGCTGCAAAGCAGTTCAGTTGTTGGTTTAATGGTTCTCGCCTTTACCGGCGCTGGACTGCTAATTTTACCCAGCGCACTTGGTATTGTTTTTGGTGCAAATCTCGGCACCACGCTCACCGGGTGGATCGTCGCCACTCTGGGATTTAAATTCGAAATATTCGAACTGGCACTGCCATTGATCGCAATAGGTGGTGCAGCGGTTCTCTTTGGTCGTGGACGATGGCCTGAAGGAGGGCGCGCAGTTCTGGGGCTGGGTTTATTATTACTTGCTCTACAATTTATGAAAAACAGTGTTGCCGATCTTGAACAATTCGTTAGCATTGAGGATCTTGCCGGTTTTGCACCCTGGCAATATCTCCTATTTGGTGTAGTTGTCGCTGCTGTTATTCAGTCCAGTTCTGCAACAATAACCATCACCTTAGCGGCACTGAATGCCAATATTATTTCGCTGGACAATGCGGTGGCTGTCGTTATCGGTGCAGACCTGGGCACCACAACCACGGTACTACTCGGTGCCATAAAAGGCTCAGCAGATAAGCAGAGGGTAGCCGCTGGACAGGTGATCTTTAACGTTGTGACAGACATTATTGCTTTTACCATACGCCTGCCCCTGCTTAGCCTGGTAGGATGGGTAGGTATAAAAGACCCACTATTTTCGCTAGTGGCATTCCATAGCTTTTTTAATCTCTTAGGGTTGTGCATATTTCTGCCCCTTACTAAGCCATTTGCAACTTTTCTAGAGCGCATAATAAAAGACAAGGATTCCCGGGAAGCACGTTATCTCACAGATGTTAGTCCAGCCGTCACAGATGCAGCACTGGCAGCCATTCAGCGTGAAATAGCACGCTTGATCGCCCGGGTTATACGATTAACCTGCACCGCTTTCCCTCGCCCTCTCCATTCGCCCACGGGTCAAATACCGGTAGTTTATGAGCCCAAAAATGCAGCCCCACGGGAACAGAGTTTTGACGAATTATATCATTTGAGCAAAACACTAGAAGGTGAAATACTGGAATTTGTTTTTCGCCTGCAGGATGGTACGCGGGAGCAAGCCGATTCCCAAAGACTGGCACAAATGCTGAATGCAGCGCGCTGGGCTATGCGCAGCGCCAAAGCGATTAAAGACATACACCATAACCTACAAGAATTTTCCGGGCTGTCGAGTAGTACTGTACGAAGAGAGCAGCATAGTTATGATAAAAGAAAAGAAGATAGTTACGAGGAACGTTTTCATGCAGAAATGCAGAATTTTATAACCGCGTTGTTTGATCTGCGCCCTCCCGATACAGAGACAATAGATTTTGAAACCCTGGTGGCTATGATAGCTGAGGTATTTCGGTGTCATGATAATATTCATAACAACATCGTAGAAGATGTTCGCTCCGGCAAAGTATCTGAGACACTGGTCTCTACACTACTCAATGTAAACCACGAATTGCTTAATTGTCAGTTGTGGATGGTATTTGCTCTGGGCAACTTTCATCTGCCTGAAATGCAGGCAAATGACCTGGAGCAGGTAACCCCGGAGCTAAAGAGAATATTTTAGTGAGCCGGGGATAAAATATATTGACCATAACTAAAAGAACCACGAGGTAAATTTATGCACACTCCTCCCATCGATGACATTTTAAAGCGACTTCACGATTTGCAGGCAGAGCTTGAAACCGAAGTTGAAAATATACTCAGTGAAAAACGCGAGCTTTTCCAGTACACACTTAAAAAAGGCCGAGTCCGTTTCGAGCGCAGTATGTTGGCCTTTCAGCGCAGCCATAAGCAAGGCACCTGGAATTATCTTCGTAATGCCCGGACATCTCATTTACTGAGTGCGCCTATTGTATATAGTTTGGTAATACCCATTGCCATACTCGACCTGATGGTTAGCTTTTATCAATTAATTTGCTTTCGCATCTATGATATCCCACTCGTACAACGTTCCAAATACGTCATTATCGACAGGCATAAATTGGCCTACCTCAACCCCATTGAAAAACTCAATTGTATTTTTTGCGGATATGGTAATGGTATCATCGAATATGCCCGTGAGGTGACGGCACGCACTGAACATTATTGGTGCCCCATCAAACATGCCCGACGTACACCCGATCCGCACAGACTGATAGAGTGCTACGTAGACTATGGAGATGTGGACAGCTACAAAAACGAGCTAAAAAATATCCGCAAATCACTGCGTTCAATGGATAAAACTGACCAGTCCCCTCCTGGACAATAGCAAACAGCAGACAATAATATGGACTACAAAGACTATTACCAAACCCTGAAAGTTGATAAGCAAGCTACCCAGGATGAAGTAAAACGAGCGTACCGAAAACTGGCCAGAAAGTACCATCCGGATGTCAGTAAAGAGCAAAATGCAGAAGCGCTTTTTAAAGAAGTCGGAGAAGCATACGAAGTACTGAAAGACCCTGAGAAACGCGCTGCGTACGACCAACTGGGAATGAACTGGCAAGCAGGACAGCAATTTGAAGCCCCCCCTAATTGGGATGCCGGGTTTGAATTTAGTGGTGACGGTGGCGCAGCAGCTTTCAGTGATTTTTTCGAATCACTGTTTGGTCGCGACCAGGCAACACAGAACGCACAAAGTCGCGCTAACCCCAACGGACCATTTGGAGCGTCTCATACCCACGCTGAGGACCACCATGCCAAAGTGTTAATTGACATTGATGATGCCTACCATAGCACTACCCGTACCATCACATTACAAGCACCAGAAATAGATAGTACCGGCCATCTTGTAAACAAGCAGAGAAGCTTGAGGGTCAAAATTCCGAAGGGTGTTAAACAGGGCCAAAAAATCCGGCTCGCAGGGCAAGGCTCTTCCGGTTTAGGAAAAGGAACTGCTGGAGACTTATATCTTGAAATAGAATTTGCACCACACGCTTTCTACCGAGTGGACGGAAAAGACATTTACCTCGATCTTCCAGTAACACCTTGGGAAGTCGCGTTAAATAGAAAAGTAAAAATGCCCACGCCGACGGGAACCATAGATGTAAGGATACCCAAACACGCAAAAACCGGGCAAAAATTAAGAATCAAAGGTAAGGGTATCCCCGCCAAACAACCTGGAGATATTTATGCCATGCTGCAAATTATTGTACCGGAAGCAAAAACCGACGAACAAAAAGCCCTGTACGAAAAAATGGAGCAAGCCCTGCCAGACAATCCACGTAGTGCCATGGGAGTATAGTTATTATGGAGAAAAAGAGTTTTAATGGTGTACTGCTTGATGAGCACATGCTGCTCAACTTGTCAGAATTCAGCCGTGCCGGTGCACACCACACCGAATGGATAGTTGAATTAGTTGCTGAAGGCATACTGGAGCCAGAAGGAAATGCACCAGATGACTGGCTCTTTTCAACAGAAGGTCTCAGCCGCGCGCAAAAAGCCATGCGCCTGCAACAGGATTTACATATCAACATGGCAGGTATTGCCCTGGCGTTGCAATTGATGGATCAACTGGCAAATTTACAGGCCCAGCTTCGACAAAATTGATGCTGCCAAGTATTTATTCAGCCGCAATTTATGTCATTTTCAGGCCTTAAACTTTTGCCCGACTACAATGATCCCAGATAGGTATCCTCAACGTCATCCCAAGCTGCCCGCTCCACCTCAAGCGGTGCGTTCTCAACATGACAGTTTTCACCCAATATCTGCGTTGCCCTTTTGTCTGGATCATATGCCGACCAACCCGGTTCACCATACCGCGCAAAATTTGCCCAAGCCGTCATGGTTTGTTCAGCTAACGCATCAGCCTGGTCACCCTGACCATAAAACTTAGTAGCACCAGGTTTAGAATATGTCCCAAAAACGTAAGCAAGTTCAATTGCATGGCATGCTCTTAAAGCACCCCTGGCTGCGGGGGATTGCCAGTCAAAAAGGTAACTATAAACATTTTTGTTATGTGCACTTTGCTGCTCCAGTAAGCGAATAGCAGGCATGCGAAAGATACGATCGGTTTGAATAGCCATGAAAACTTCAGCGGGCGTAGGGTCAATGCCACGAGCATTAAGACCGTCCTGGTAGGCAGACACGATAACAGCAACATTATGTTCCGGAAGTAAATAAGACAAGCGCTTGTGCATGGCGTCATTGTCCAATTTTTTGATGGCAGGCTGCATGGCACCAAACAAACGCCACTCATCCAGCGTAGAACCCGCCAGAATAGGTATATCTTTAGCAATTCCCTTCCTCACTGCATCTACCGGTGCCTCTGGTATCACTTTGCCATCAACTACTGGTCGCAAAGGTAGGCCACCCAACACAGATAATGGATAACCCTCTACCCTGCCCCCTTCAATGCGACGCTGGGCTTTCTTTAACTCTTCAGCAGTCATCTGACGCAGGCCATCAGCATCAAGACCGGTAAATTTCAGCAACGCCTCACCTACCTTGATACCGGTTTCCAGAGGAGCGACCGTGTGACAGGCACCCGATTGGGGAATAGCTTTATGAAACAAACCCTTAGCAGCCGGCAATGCCAGTAAAGCCCCGACACTCATGCCACCGGCAGATTCACCGAAAATGGTGACATTATTGGTATCACCGCCAAACAGCGCTATGTTCTTTTGTACCCACTCCAGTGCTTTAACCTGATCTAATAAACCTTCATTACCGGTTGCGGGTATCTTCCCATTGGTCACTTCATTCAAATTCACAAAGCCTAAAGTACCCAGACGATAATTGATGGTAACCACCACCAGATCTCCATGCCTGGACAATGTACCACCTTCGTATACACCCTGACTGCCTGCACCTATGGTAAAACCACCACCGTGCAGCCACACCATAACGGGACGCTTGTCATTGTCTATGCCCGGTGTCCAGATATTAAGGCTTAAACAGTCTTCCGATTGTTCCCCTTGCTCAGACCCCATTACGGCATCCATGTCAGATTTGTTCTGCAATGCCCATTTGCCATATTCCACTGCATCTTTTACACCTGCCCAGGGTTTCGGGTCGCCGGGTGGTAACCAGCGCCGCTCACCCACTGGCGGTGCCGCATAAGGAATACCTTTAAACGAAAAAGTGCCTTCTCTGTAACTTCCTCGCAACTTGCCAATATTAGTTTCAACGATTGGACTTGAGGTTTCTGCAGTATTCATAAACGTATCCCAATAACCTTTGCAATGAGTTTCAGACTACCCTAGCTCCCGTCTAATAGCGTCATGTATTTCAGCCAGAGCATCAATCTGTGCATCAATGCTACGAGCACCTGATTGAAAAATTGCCGTCATATTCACCGTAAGCCATTCAAAACCCAGCTTGTGATTTTCTGCAGCCGTTGCCACAACCAAATCAAGATTTGAATAAAACCGCTTACCCTCAGCATCCTTAGGCGGCCCATCCAGCATCATCTGAAACCCCAGCTTGGATGGGTCTCTGCCAGCTTTTTCAGCATGTTCGATAATTTTTTGTTTGGCCTGTACCAACTGTTTACCCGACAAAAAAGACGTCCCCAGCCAGCCATCTCCTAACTCACCTACTCTGCGCAAAGCCCGTGCAGAATGGCCACCAACCCATATTGGCAAATCAGCACCCTGGGGTGGTTTAGGTTCCATCGCAATAGCCTCGAACTGATAAAACTCTGAATTAGCATCAACCCGCTCGTCTCCCCAATATCGCCTAAGCAGTTTAATTGCCTCATCCATACGCTTACCACGGCTCGAAAAACTGATGCCCAGTGCATCGTATTCTGCTTCCTGCCAACCTACGCCAACCCCCAGGCGTACCCGGCCGCCAGAAAGTGTATCCAGCGTACTCACTTGCTTGGCAGTCAATGTCGGGCTGCGTTGGGGTAAAATCAGCACCTCTGTGCCCAGACCAATATCTTTTGTAGCAGCTGCAACAAAAGATAATGTCATCAAGGCTTCCATAATCGGCATTTTTGGAGAGTAAATAGGCGCCCTGCGTGTTTCCGTCGGATATCCCATCACAACATGGTCGAACATATCCAGCTGATCGAAACCTATCTGCTCAACAGCCTGAGCCAGTTTAATTACGCCCTGAGGTCCTTCCCGATAACTGACAGAAGGAAATTCTACCGCTAGCTTCATATTTTTCTCCTTTTTACTTTCTTTTCAATTTGTCGATAGAATAGCTGTATTCGATAGCGAAGGTCGAGCAACAGGATACATCGAAAATATTGGCTGAATATATGCATAATTAGCCTTGCTCGGGCAACAAGAACAAAATTAGACCACAATGGTTTTAAGAGGAAACAAGAATGAAAGCAGCGCTGTGTGAAGTTATTGGTCAACCAGAAGACCTTAAATTTAAAGAAATTGAGCCACCGGCCATGCGAGATGACCAGGTCCGAATTCGAATACGGGCCGCTGCATTGAATTTTCCAGACATTTTAACAGTCCAGGGAAAATACCAGCATCGCCCGTCTATGCCATTTTCTCCGGGCATGGAATGTGCCGGAGAAATCCTGGAGGTAGGTAAACAAGCAAGCGGCAACTTCAAACCGGGCGATCGGGTTATGGCCAACCCTGGCGTCGGCTGCCTGGCTGAACAAGTGTGTACTTCCCCACAAAAAGTGTATTCGATACCAGACAATGTAAGCTATGAAGAAGCCTCGGGGTTCATTGTAACCTACGGCACCGTCTATCACGCTTTTGTAGATCGAGGTCAATTGCGCCAGGGGGAAACTCTACTGGTACTGGGTGCAGCAGGTGGCGTTGGTTTGTGTGCCGTCGAACTGGGAACGTTATTGGGCGCTGAAGTAATAGCGGCTGCCAGCACCCAGCCCAAACTTTCTCTGTGTGAGCAATATGGTGCAGACCATCTGCTCAACTACACCACTACCCCCATAAAGGAAACTATTCTCGAAATCACGGACAATAAAGGCGTTGATGTTGTATTTGACCCAGTGGGCGGTGACGCTACCTTTCAATCGCTTCGATGTATGAATCTGAATGGCAGATTGCTGATCATTGGATTTGCCGGTGGCAGCATAGCTGATATTCCAGCAAATCGTTTATTATTGCGTCAATGTCAGGCTGTTGGCGTTGCCTTTGGATCCTATGCCGCACAATTCCCCAGTAAAAGTGATGCCAATATGCAAGTACTTACAAATTGGTGGAGACATGGACTGCTAAAACCCCATGTATCAATGACATTTCCATTGGAAAAAACTGTAGATGCAATGAAAGCACTGACGACACGTAAAGCTACAGGAAAAGTTGTCGTCACTGTAGACTAGTCTCACTCCACTTGTGGCCTGTTTGCAATATCTATCAGAATTGTTAGCAGGCCTGCATCAGTGCAACATCCGACGCTTACTGATAAACATATACGCTACTGTCAGGATGGAATGCCTTACTTTTTGAACTGACAGGAAAACTGGCGTTAGACACTTTCGTCTTTTCAATTTGTGGCTCGATCGTAAATGCCATACCCCTACCATCTATATAGCCCAGTATTCGGTCTCCGGGCTGCATATGAGAAGCAGCCGTTGTACTAACAAACTTAGGATGATCTATAGAAGGAATACCGTCTCGTGGCGGACCACCACGCCGTATTTCCTTGCTGGGAATTAATGCGCTGTCCAGATCAAAACCGTTTTTATTGGCCGAAAAAACAGATTCAACGAAACCCAATGCCAACAGAATAACTATAGGGAAAGTTCTAACCCTGATCACCGGACACCAATCTAGCTACGGGTAAGTTCAGACAGACATCGTAAACAAAGGTTTCAGTCCTTGAGTAGACACCGACTATACAACGAGTCACTGGGTCAGAATGACCCCAAGTGATACTGATCTCACACTGCTCTGATACCAGAAAAAACAAAAAAGCTGCGTATTGAATAATACGCAGCTTTTTGTCTTACCCGGCAAAACCTTGCGCGGACCTAGCCCTGCCTATTTTACTTCTTAAATACCACCTTCACGGTACCATCCACTTGTGCAGCATCAATATAACCAATTAGATTAGGGTTGCTGGCAATTAGTGCTCTTATCTCTGCACTTGGTACCTCTTTGGGAGGTGTACCCTTACCAGTAAATACCAACTTCGACCAATAGGCTTTTAATTGGGAGGCAGTCTTATTCAAAACCAGTTTTTCAAACGATACTCTCTCGCCTGTTTGCGAGTCCAAATTGATGGGAACTGCCTGGGTACCATTTGGAAATGCTTTTGTTTTTCCAAGAAATATTCTCACGACAGAATCACTATCAAACGTTGAATTATTGCTTGGGTGAACAATTACGGCAATCTCAGCCAACGAAGGACAAGTGAAGGCAATAAACGCAAGTACTAAACA
>JAHRWB010000024.1 GCA_019090385.1 Pseudomonadales bacterium
GCAATTTTTTTCTTTTCACGGTGTTTTAAATAATAAGCAAGTTTAGCCACAGTGGTGGTTTTACCCGCCCCCTGCAGACCGGCCATTAATATCACGGCAGGCGGCGTGGTGCTTAAATTAAGACTATCATTACTGCCGCCCATGAGCTGGACTAGCTCATCGTTTACAATTTTAACCAGTGTCTCACCGGCGCTGAGCTTTTCAGCGACTTCCTGGCCCACGGCCCGGGCTTCAATGCGAGCCACAAAAGTTTTTACCACACTCAAAGCAACGTCAGCTTCAAGCAATGCCGTGCGCACTTCCCGCAAAGCGTCTTTGATATTTTCTTCAGTGAGTTTTGAGCGACTACTCAGCCCTCTGAGGGTATTACTAAGCCGGTCCGAAAGGCTCTCAAACATTAGGCTGCTCCAATTTCAGGTCACTAATAATTACGAGGGATAACACTTCATTATAACCAGCCATACAGCCGGGTGCTAGGCCTTGCCTGTTCTGCTCCCCGCATCCGGCCCGATACAGTATTGACCCCGCCTGCAGATAACGACACACTTCCCCAACGTACCTCAGTTATAGAGCAAGTGCTTTGATATGAATCCTGACATTATAGGTCTATTGGCTGCAATTTTTTACTCGGCTAGTACCTGGCTTCAAATAAAAGTATTTATCAATAGAACCGTCCCACCCCCGGTACTGATACGCCAACTGGCCTTACCGGCAATGTTGCTGCATGCCGTCACTTTATATTTGGTGATGGATACACCGGCTGGCGTTGATTTTGGCGTATTCGTTGTATTTTCGCTGACCGGTTTGATATTTGCGATGGTTGTCTTTATTGCATCACTGCGGCTGCCCTTGGACAATTTGTTGATATTGGCCTTTCCCGTTGCATTACTCGGCTTAACCACATCTTTGACCTTGAGCAGTGACTATCAACCAGACAATACGCCAAGCCCAGGGCTGCTGATTCACATATTCTGCTCTATCTCTGCATATACCTTGTTATTAATGGCTGCCTGTCAGGCTCTAATATTACAGGTGCAGGCCCGCCTATTGAGAAATAAGGTATCAATAGGTTTGTTGCGCCTATTGCCACCCCTAGAAACCATGGAACACTCACTATTCGGCTTGCTGCGCGCTGGCGTTGCTGTTCTCTCACTGGCTATCGGTAGTGGTTTTTTGTTTCTGAACAATATGTTCGCACAACACATTGTTCACCATACAATATTGTCTATCGCTTCCTGGATTGTTTTTGTCGGTTTGCTTGTTGGTCGAAAATACCTTGGCTGGCGAGGGCAAATTGCAATCAGGTGGACCTTAAGCGGCTTCGGCTTACTACTATTGGCTTACTTTGGTAGTAAATTTGTTATGGAAGTTATTATTTCCAATTAGGAAAATTCAAGCGTGACCATTTCTGAAATTTCTTCGAGCCTGTTACTCCTCAGCCTACTGTTTCTGGTTCTCGCTTCAGCCTACTTCTCCGGTTCAGAAACAGCCATGATGGCGCTCAACAAATACCGATTGCGGCACCTGGTAAAGCAAAAAAACAAAGGCGCAATCAATGCAGCACGACTACTGGGACGCCCTGATCGGCTACTCGGTGTAATCCTGATCGGAAATAATTTAGTGAACAACCTGGCGGCCGCCATCGCAACGGTAATCGGTCTGAGGTATTTTGGGGATAGCGGTATTGTTGCCGCCCCTTTTGTCATGACGCTACTCTTTCTTGTGTTTGCAGAAGTCGCCCCAAAAACACTGGCAGCGGAAAACCCTGAGCGTTTTGCATTCCCATCAACTTATATACTGAAGCCACTACTTTGGCTAATGTACCCCTTCGTCTTTGTTATTAACATTCTTAGCAACCGAATTACTTCGCTTATTTCAAGCCCGCCTGGAACCCCAAACCAAAACGATTTGAGCCTGCCAGAACTTCGAACTGTAGTGGATGAGGCAGTGGGTGAGAATAGTCCCGAGCGACGTATGCTGTTAAAAATTCTTGATCTGGAACAGGTTACTGTAAACGATATTATGGTGCCCAGAAACGAGATCGATGGTATATGCATCGATGATGACCTGCCTGATATTGTGGACCAAATATCCACCAGCCAACATACCCGTATGCCTGTTCATAGGGAAAACATTAACGATATTGTTGGCATGTTACATATGCGCGGTGCAATGCGGTTCATGCATGAAGAACAAGTAACCAAAGAAGCGCTATTAAAGCACACCCACGAGGCCTACTTTGTACCGGAGGGCACCCCGCTCCACACACAATTGGTGAATTTCCAGAATGAAAAACGCCGTATTGCACTGGTTGTCGATGAATATGGTGACCTTCAGGGGATAGTTACACTGGAGGATATTCTGGAAGAAATAGTGGGTGAGTTTACGACCGATTTTGCCGGCAGTATTTCGGAAATTCACCCCCAGGAGGATGGAAGTTATTACATAGATGGCAGTGCACTATTACGTGACATTAACCGTGCACTATCCTGGGAAATCCCCATCGGCGGTCCTCGCACACTAAACGGTTTAATTTTGGAAAACCTGGAGTTTATTCCAGAGCAAAATGTCTGCCTGCAAATTCATCACTACAGAATTGAAACCTTACAAATTCGCGACCATGTCGTCACAAATGTTCGCATCTGGCAAATTGAACCTACCCAGCAAAAACAACACCGCCAGCAATTTTTAAGACATTAATTTTTCCATCTGCGATTCATCGCTGAGATAACAGCCAGTAAAGACGCAGTAATAGTATTGCTACTCAGGCCAATACCGTAACACCTAACTTTCTCACCGCTACCTCCCTCATTACGCTCATCATCAATCGCCAGGATACAAATTGCCTCAGCATCTTTATCTTCTGCCAATCCATGTTCATGGTAATCCAGAATATTCAAAGGCTCATTCAAGGTATCAACAAGCGCATTGATAAAAGCAGCAATGGGGCCTGAGCCCATTCCTTCAATGTCTAAGGTCTGCTCAGACGCAGTGATCGTTGCATGGCAAACCTGAAAATCTTCCTGGCCTTTGCTCAGCGTATAATCTACCAACTTATACGGACCGGACTCTACTGCATATTCGGCCAGCAAAGCCTGGTAAATTTCTAGAGGTTGAATCTCCCGTTTGAATTCTTCAGCCATGCCTTGGACCATGCGACTGAACTCAACCAACATCTGCTTGGGTAAGGAAACACCATGGATTTCCTCCAATATAAAACCTACCCCTCCCTTACCCGACTGGCTATTGACCCTGACAGTTTCTTTATAAGAAGATCCCACATCCGCAGGATCAATGGGCAAATAAGGAACCGCCCACTGCCCACCATCGAGCTTAGACATGCCCTTTTTAATGGCATCCTGGTGTGAACCGGAAAAAGCGGTAAATACCAAGTCACCGGCATAGGGGTGACGTTCATGAACGGGTAGTTTGTTGATCTGTTCAACAGTTGAACGAATATGCTTCATGTTGCTGAAGTCCAGTTGGGGATCTACTCCCTGAGATACCATATTCATACCCATGGTAATCAAATCACAATTACCCGTTCTCTCTCCATTCCCAAACAGCGTTCCCTCTACTCGTTGCGCACCCGCCATCAGACCTAACTCCGAGGCGGCAATTCCGGTACCCCGATCATTATGAGTGTGTAGACTAACAATAATGCGGTTCCGATCAGGAAAGTGTTTTATAAACCACTCAATCTGATCTGCATACACATTCGGCGTAGCCATTTCCACCGTAGATGGCAAATTGACTATCATTGGGGATTCAGCACTGGCACCCCAGGCATCAGCAACTGCCGCTGAAATCTCCACCGCAAAATCGAGCTCGGTACCGGTAAAACTCTCAGGCGAATACTCAAAAGTAATATTGGTACCATTCAGCGCACTCAACCCTTCCTTGACCATATGCGTACCGGATACCGCCAAATCCACAATACCAGCTCGATCCATTCCAAAAACCACATCCCGCTGCAGAGTTGATGTCGAGTTGTACAGATGGAAAATCACATCTTCCGCTCCTTCCAACGCTTCTACAGTTCTGCTAATTAACTCTTGTCTTGCCTGACACAATACTTGGATCGTCACGCCTTTTGGAATTAAATTATTGTCAATAATACGCCGTATAAAATCAAAATCCGGCTGGGAAGCAGCAGGAAAACCCACTTCCATTTCTATCAGCCCTACCTCCAACAAAAGATCCCACATCCTCAGCTTTTCATCGACACTCATAGGATCAATCAAAGCTTGATTGCCATCCCGTAAATCAACGCTGCACCAGCGTGGTGCCTGAGAAATAGTCTGGCTCGGCCACTGGCGATCGTTCAGAACAATTGCCTGAAACGGGCGGTATTTCTCATACGGCATCA
>JAHRWB010000025.1 GCA_019090385.1 Pseudomonadales bacterium
CCTCAGCGGTTTTAGGTAAAGAGCCTTCAGCGGCTTTTAAATAAAGAGCCTTCAGCGGTTTTAGGTAAAGAGCCCTCAGCGACTTTTAAATAGAGAGCCCTCAGCGGCTTTAAGTAAAGAGCCCTCAGCGGTTTTTAAATAAAGAGCCCTCAGCGGCTTTAAATAAAGAGCCCTCAGCGGTTTTAGGTAGAGAGCCCTCAGCGGCTTTTAAATAAAGAGCCTTCAGCGGTTTTTAAATAAAGAGCCCTCAGTCAGTGGCAAATTGGTAGTACCCGGTGATTACAGATTACGCCGGAACAGCGCAAACAAACGCTCCCAGTGTCGCTCTGCCGAAGGTTTATGGTAGATGCCATGGCGTTGGGGGAAAGCGAAACCGTGCTCTGCACCAGGATACCATTCTATTCTGTAGTTGATATCAGTTTGCCCCAGTAGTTCATCTAATGCTTTGATTTGCTCAGTGGGTGCGTAATGATCGATTTCTGCACAGGCGAAATACATTTCACCTGTGATTTTGGTGGCATTTAAGTGCGGGGATTCATCGCGATCGGTGAGCAGACCGGCACCATAAATCGATGCTGACGCTGCTACCCTGTCAGCATGTGCAGAGGCTGCAGCAAAGGCAAAGGGTCCACTCATGCAATAACCTACAACTCCTACCTTGCCAGATTTTGCTGCGGGCTGGGAATCTGCATATTCAAGCATCCCGGTAATGTCGTCCATAACCATTGGATTGCTCAGGGATGCAAGCAGTTCGAACATTCTTTTTGTGCCTGCTTCATCGCCAGTCAATTCAAATTCGCGGGTTGTTCTATAATACAAGTTGGGCAGTACTACATAATAACCAACGGTAGCGATTCTTCGCGCCATATCGTGTAGCTCTTCGCGTTTCCCCGGCGCATCCATTAGAAATAGAACAATGGGATGCGGGCCTTCTTCTTCCGGGTGCGTGATAAAGGTATTCATCTGGCCATCTTTGGTTTTAATATCGATATGATGTTCGATCATTTCGTTAGCTCCCCATATTTGAAGGTTAGTCAGTTGCGGTCAAATGGACCCAGAGCTGATCGGCACCGATTTCAACCACGCGCCGACCGAGCATTTCGGCCCAGAAATCTCCGCTGCCGTACTCAGCACGCCAGGACCAGAGGCGGCGGGTGGAGAAATGCAATATATGTTCATAGGTAAAACCAAAAGCGCCATGGGCCTGGTGAGCGATGCTGGATGCTTTTCCTGCTGCTTCGCTGGCCCGGGCTTTTGCAGCGGCAATGCGGAATAGACTATCTACTTCCTCCTTGCTGCTAAATGCCAAATCAATGGCAGCACAGGCTGCAGTGCTCGCAGCTCCGACAGCGGCAACTTCATCAGCGAGTTGAGCAAGGTTTTGTTGCACGGCCTGGAATTTACCAATGGGCTTGCCAAACTGTGTTCGATCGTTGGCGTACAGCACAGATTCGCTGAGTGTCCTTTCCAGCGCGCCACCAATCTGAATCGATCGAAGCAGGGAGCCGTACACGCTTACCGCATTTTCTGGGAGGCCATTTGCAATTCCAGTCATGCTTACTAATGCATTGTCGAAAGTTAGAGTATCTCTTGGCTCTCGGGCCATATTCTGACTGTTTTCAACACCAAAATTGCCTTGTTTAACCAATCCTACCCGAAGTTTTCCTTCTGACATTCCAGTAACAACTATTTGCTCGACTTGTCCTCCCCAGGGCACGCGTTTGGCAACGCCGGAAACATGCCAGGTGTCAGATTCTTGATGGAATTGCAGCGCTTGAGATTCACTGCCCGAGGCTATGCTTAAGGGCCCCATCGGTGGTTGAATCCCGGCCTGGTCCAGGAGCCAGGTGGCAAGAATAGTTTCTGCCAACGGTATAGGGGCAGAGTAGTGCCCGGCACCATGCATTACCACCATGGCATCGAGCCATGTGCATCCGACGCCGCCGTTGTCGCTGGAGACTAAGGGCATGGTCAGGCCGTTTTCTTCTACTGCCTGCCAAAGTTCTTTTGGCCAGATGCCTTGCTCTGCATCGACCAGCATTTCTGTAGTGACGATGTCGGCCAGTAGACGGTTTACCGTTTCTGCCAGCATTTTACGTATATCACTCATTTGATTTCCTGCTCCTGTTATCCCGATTGCTCGGGCAAATTCGTCCGCTCTGAAAATAGCGCTTGTTTGTTGGTGGTCAGGTGATTATCTGAGTCCAAGTCCGCGTGCAATAATACCCCGCAAAATTTCCCGGGTGCCTCCTCGCAAAGAGTAAGAAACAGAATTTTGAATCAAAAAGCCGAGTACTTGCTCCAGGTCGCTGCCATCTCCCAGGGTAGGTTCAACAGAGAAGATCTGTTGGGCAATAGTGGGTATTTCTTGTTCAAAAATCGCACCTAGGTCCTTCACTATTGAGCCTTCCAGGGCTGGATCTTCCCCGGCATTGAGTTTTCCAGCTACGGATACTGACATTTGCCTTAGGGTTACAAGGTGGGCTACCAGTCTACCGATTGCTGTATATCCCTGGGGCGACGGGCTATCTTTGAGCGCCTTGATCATTTGTATAACCAACTGAATGCTGGACAGGTATCGCTCCGGACCACTGCGCTCAAAGGCCAGTTCTGCCATTACCTGAGACCAGCCATTGTGTTCCGAGCCAACCAATGCGGTGTCCGGTAAAAAAGCATCTTCAAAGGTTACTTCATTAAAATGCTTCTCTCCTAACATACTGCTGATAGGGCGAACGAAGATGCCATTTTTTTCTTTCAAGTCGTTGCCGTTAGAATCTCGTAAGTCGACAACAAATTGACTGAGTCCATCATGACGATTTTGTTCGTTAGTTCGGGTGCGAAACAGGGCTATCATGGTATGCGCTTTATCGGCGTTGCTGGTCCATATTTTTCTGCCGTTGATAAGGTAGCCACCGTCTACTTTTGTTGCCTTGGTTCGCACCGAGGCCAAATCGGATCCACTGTCGGGTTCACTCATGCCGATGCAATAAAACATTTCACCACGGGTAACCGGAGGTAAATACTTTTGGCGTTGTTCTTCAGTACCGAAATTCAGCAGCAGGGGGCCACTTTGCCTGTCCGCAATCCAGTGCGCGCCCACTGGTGCACCTGCTACCAGCATTTCTTCAAGCATCACATAACGCTCAAAGGACGTGCGTTCCTGGCCACCATATTTTTTTGGCCAGACCATGCCAATCCAACCTTGAGCGCCCATTTTACGGCTGAATTCCGGATCGGCACCGCTCCAGCTTTGTGCGCGGTCTAATGGCTTGCGGCTGGCATTGTGCTCTTTCAGAAATTCCCGTGCTTCTTCGCGCAAGGTAGCGGCTGCGGGAGGCATTTCTACCGGATCGAAACTAAATGTCTGCATTTACACTTCCTCTTTCTTGTTCCGGAAATTTAATATTTTTCAATGGTATTCTCGAATACAAAGCCATCTTTCAGCATAATCAGTCTGTGACGGTCTCCTTCCATATCTGCATCTGCACTCTCGTAACCCGCATCTCCCTGCCACATTGCCACCCGAGCACCGTCTGCCCGTTTAGCCGGTGTGGTGACATAGATCTTTTCGGGGTTGGTTTTGAAGTGATCAATAATTGAGCTGGAGGGGGCATACCGGGATAGGTGATACAAGGTAATCCATGTTGGCGGAGCCAGGTCAATGTCGCCCGCTGCATGTTGTGCCAATGCTGCTTCGGGACTAATCCACTTGTGATCTGTTATTTCTCCGCCGTCGATGTTGATGACATGATCCTGTTTGACATGGGCTGCAAAAAACCAGGTCGAAAACCTTCTGGCGGTGGTATGTGGGGGTGTCCAGTGGGCAAACCAGACAAATTCTTCAGAGCTGAGATCAATTCCTGCTTCTTCATGGGATTCCCGAACTGCTGCATTGCGGGCAGTGGCGAGCGTATCGCCATTTTCAGACTGGTCAGCGTCATCAATACGTCCGCCGGGAAACACCCACATGCCGCCAAAGGCAATTTTTGAGTTTTTACGCAACATCAATACTTCTACATTGCTGCTGTCATCGTCTTTGAGTAGAACCACCGTTGCCGCAGGTATTGGGGGATCTTGCTCCTGCTTTTTTTTGCTGAAATCACCGTAAATGTCATTTCGATGTTTATTCTCGGTTTTAGAGTCTGTCAAAATAGTGGTCCCCTTTGGCAAATTGGCAATTTTTCAGCATAATTCTTCCATTGTGATTTATTTCCATCACAAGAAAGCAGGCAGCGGCGAATTTAATTTCTGAACCTGGAAAAAGCAGGATTGGCCGCCGTGACCAAGGTCGATCGATTTTGCTACTGCGTATCCATCTTAAACCGAAAACGCTTGATGCTTCAACGCAGCTCAGCTTTGCCTTTGTTCAATGTCTTAATTGGCTGCTTAAAACGCAATCTGTAGCGGTCCATTATTGACTGAGCTGGGGATAGGCGGTTTACTCCAAAGAGCTTGGGGCTTGAGCTGCGTGAAAGCGTGGGAAACTACTGGAGAAAAGCATGGGGCAAAATGAATGGCTGGAATGCGGTGATGCGAGGATACACTATCAAACTGCGGGAACAGTGGGGCAACCCATTGTATTTGTGCATGGTTTGACCTGTAGTCTGGCTGATTGGCATTTTCAAGTAGAGCATTTCAGTGACAAGCATCGTATTGCCAGCATCGATTTGCGCGGGCATGGTGAATCAAGGGGTGGAGAAGAATCCATTGGTATTGAGACCTTTGCTTCGGATGTCGTTGCTTTGCTTGAACAGCTAAATTTCGAAAACGTGATTCTGGTGGGTCACAGCATGGGTTGTCGGGTGGTAATGGCTGCCTGTTATATGCAGTCGTCACGGATTTCTGGTTTGGTGCTGATAGATGGTAGTCGCCTTGGAGAAGGGAGTGCAGATGAAATAGAAGCCAGTGCTCGGGCGCATGTGGCCAGTACCGGTTATAAGACATTTCATCACGGGATGTTTGAAACCATGTTTACGCCTGACAGCAATCCAGAAATGCGTGATTCAGTTATGGCGCGCTGTGCATCTGTTCCAGAAACTGTAGGCGTGGCTGCTTATATCGGATCGATCCGGTGGGACGCTCTCATGTTGATGACGGTTTTGCCCAATCTTGCTGTGCCGATACTGATTTTGCAGAGTACTTATGTAAATGACCAACGTGTTCGTGTATCACTAAAAGTAGGTGAGGTCTCGCCATGGATGAGTTATGTGCTTGCCGAAGCCCGGGATGCGCAAGTTGAAGTCATTCCTGATGTGGGGCATTTTACCATGTTAGAGCGACCCAATCAGGTCAATGAAATGATAAAAGAGTTTATTACCCAGAGGTTTGATGCATGAGTTATATGTTAGAGGGCTTAAAAGTTATTGACGCAGCATCCTATTTGGCCGCGCCAGGAGCGGCCACAATAATGGCGGACTACGGTGCCGATGTGATTAAAGTGGAAGCGCCCCAGGGTGATGCCTATAGACGCCTTCATGGTCGATATCATCATGATTTTAACTGGTCGCTCACCTCGCGGAATAAACGGGATATTGGCCTGGATCTAAACGAGGAATCAGGCATCAGCGTTTTGCATCGCTTGATAGACACAGCGGATGTGCTATTGATTAATTTTCGAGAAGATCAGGTTAAGAAATATAAGCTTGAATTTGAGGCGCTGAAAAAACGCAATCCTCGACTGATTTACGCCCAGTTTACCGGGTTTGGAACGGTGGGCCCTGAAAAGAGCAGGCCCGGGTATGACGTCACCGGCTGGTGGGCCAGGACAGGCATTATGGATCTGGGTAAGGGTTTTGGCGAGGCGCCGACTTATCCAGTAGGGGGCGTGGGTGACCATGCTTCGGCAATGACATTATTTGGTGCTGTCATGCTGGCCTTGTACAGCCGGGAGAAAACCGGGCAGGGCAAATATGTTTCCACTTCATTGGTAGCCAATGGATGTTGGGCCAACGGCATGCATTTGCAAGGTGCGATAGCAGGCTATGATCTTGGCGAAATACTGGACGAAAAAGGCTACCGAAACCCTTTTGTTGCAGTCTATAAAACCAGAGATGAGAGATTTGTCGTTATAGTGCTAAATAATCCGGAAAAGGAGTGGCCGCGGATAGCAAGTAGTCTGGGCCATACAGAGTGGGTAGCGGACGCCCGGTTCGGTGATATCAAGGCCATAATGAAGCAAAGGGATATGGTTAAAAAAATGTTTAGCGACGCATTCGCCATGCTGGATTTGTCAGATGTTTGCGCTGCTCTGGAAAAGGAAAAACTAACCTATGCCGCCGTTGAGCGAATATCGGATGTGGTGAAGGATGCGCATTTAATCGAGAACGAAATTATTGTTCAAACCCAATCGGATAACCCTGATTATCAATGGGCAGTTGCGAATCCGATTAAAATTCATGGTGAGGCACAGAAGCCAGCCGGGGATGCGCCAGCAATTGGGGAGCATACCCGTGAAATACTTCTGCAAGCGGGTTTTCCAGAAAATGAGATTGAACTTTTGTTGAAAAGCGGTGTGGTGGTTTAAAGTGTAGTAGCTCATATTCGACAGTTACCCGTTTTTGGCAGGGCATTAGAGGGACAGTGTACTTATTTCCAGCTCTATATAGGTAAACTGTCCCTCAATTAAGATCAATTAAGTTGTTTGTATAGTGTATCCATTCATGGTGACCACGACCTTGCTTACCACTTTTCGCTCTTCCAACATTTTCATGGCGTCAACCGCCCGTTCGAGGGGGAATCCAGCGCAGACATAGGGATCAATTGCGCCATCTTTTAACAGTTGGTATATCGCATTTCTGCTGTATTTGCCTATTTCCGGATTGCGTCTACCAATTTCTCCGGCTCGTACGCCC
This sequence comes from Pseudomonadales bacterium, assembly GCA_019090385.1. GTDB lineage: Bacteria > Pseudomonadota > Gammaproteobacteria > Pseudomonadales > Azotimanducaceae > DC-out156. The sequence goes on from JAHRWB010000025.1 coordinate 6,852, forward strand.
AATATGGCGATATTTTTTATCAGGATAAGATTTGCGGGTGCATTTGGCCATACGCCGCTGGTGAATCCAATGACCAATAGTCTGCCGTTAAAATTGATACAGCGCATGGACTCATCAAATACACTGCCACCTACGGGATCGTAAATAACATCAGCCCCTTTGCCACCGGTCAACGCTTTAACTTCTTCACGGAAGCCTCCCATTGAACCGTCTTCCATGGTGTAGTTGATCACATGGTCTGCACCTTTAGATTTCACTACTGCCAGTTTTTCGTCCGTACCCCCAGTGGCGATGACTTTCGCACCCATTTGTTTGCCAAGGTCGACTGCGGCCATCCCCACGCCACCGGTAGCGCCGTGTACCAGCAGGGTTTCTCCAGCGTGTAATTTCGCACGTACATCAAGTGCGACAAAGGCGGTGAGGTAGGCTACCGCATAAGAGGCAGCCTTTTCATAGGCGATATCGCCGGGAATCATGCTGACAGAGTTTACCGGGACATTAATCGCTTCTGCGAATCCGCCATAGCGAAGATTGGCAATAACACGATCACCGATCTTGAATTCAGTCACGTTTTTTCCAAGCGCTACGACATCCCCGGCCAGTTCGCCACCAGGGGCAAAGGGTAGCGGTGGCTTGAATTGATACTTACCTTGAATCATCAACAGGTCAGGAAAGTTAACCGCACAGGCCTTAATGCGGATTTGTACTTCATTAGCAGCCGGTGCTGTAAGCTCAACGTGCTCCAGCTGTATGCTGGAAATATCCTCACTGATGGCGTGGCAAAGTGTTGTTTTTATTTTCATGGCCATTTTTTTCTGATGTCGAATAGTTAGAGTACATTAATACCCAATTCGAGTAACAGACATTAATTAGGCGCTTGAATGGTCCGAAGTCCAGTGTCCTGACATTATAAAAATTGTCTTGGCTGGTTGATTGCGGGTTTTAAGGAATATTTTTCCATACAAGGATATCTTTTACATGGGAGAACATTTTTTTAAATGAAGTTTCCTTGATGGTTTCAATCAATTCATTCAATTTAAATTTCCCGTGCAGCTCGCGCACTACACCTAACTGTTCCATTTCGACCAGGTCCAAATCTCGCGCGTGTTCTTCAAAGTCTTTGTTTTTCCAGAAAAAGGCACCTGGCATGGTGGTGGGAATTACCAGTACGAAGAACAATGATCGGCTGATGGTGGTGGCAGCGATAGTCAATATGCTTAACCCTGCCCATAACATGAGAGCGCTCCAGCCTTCGCTCCAGATTTCTGAGCCGGGAAGTAGAGCAGAGAGCATCAGCCCGGTTGCAAGCACGGATGCAGTGATTAACAGGGCATTTCGAGTCAACCAGGGATAGCCATATCGCGTGACCTGGATATACCATGAAGAGGCGCCTTCGTTTCCTTGTTTGGTCATGGCTTGGCCATGACAAATATGTCCCAGGCCTTCAAGAATCAGACCGGCACTGGCGATAGCTGCCAGTGCAAGGAATAAATTTGAGCTGGGTAAAGTGTTCAATAACAATGCAGGCAATGCGATGAGACCGGTAAGCAGGGCACCCAGGCTGAGCGTATTGCCTGCAAAGGCCGTGGCAGTTTGCCAATGATCCCAATAGGGACGTGCTTTAATGCGGTATATGCGATACATATAATACAGCCCGACCAGACCACTGAACCCGGCTCCGCCAATGCAGATGTTTTTAAGGAGCGTAACAGCACTGGCATCGAGCCATAGTTCTAGCACTGCAAAAAATGCAAAGCCAAGTAGGCAGGTATAAAACCCTGTTATCCCGGCGATTTCTCTGCTAAGCGGCGACCAGCGCAAATTGTTGAAGCCGCGATAAAATCGATGCGGTTTGCCAAGGTGCATGTTGAGTTTAAACAGGCCAAAACTGAGCAGGCCAACCATGATCGCCATTAGCGGTAGCCATACCTGCGGTATTTGTAACGCAGAGAGTGGTGTCTCAAAAGGCGATAGTGCCGTGCCCAAGAGTATAAAAGCGCCCAATACAGCCTGGGTAGAAAGCGTGAAAATAACGTGTGCACTCTCATGGGAGGTGAGCAGTTTGCGCCAGTTCCACTGTTTTTTCTCTCCGATTTTTTTATCGACCACAGGCTGAAAGTGACCCACTGCATCATCTTTCTGGTACTTTACCGGCATACCATCAGGTCGAGTCATTTCCCTCTGGGTGCTGCGGGTTTGCTGAAAACGAATATTGGGCTGAGTGATATCAGTAGAGGGAAATCCCGGGATTTCAGTTTTTGCTTCAATGCGATTTGCGGGAATATTCTCTATTACGCCAAAATCCAGGGCATTGCCCAGGCAGGCGGAAACGCAGGCAGGTTTTAGGCCGACTTCTAGTCGGTCAACACACATGTTGCATTTGGTGACTTCCCCTTTGATGGGGTCTAGTTGTGGTGCATTGTAAGGGCATACCCAGGTGCAGTAGCCACAGCCAAAACAAATATCCGGGTCCTGCAGTACTGCTCCGAATTCAGCAAATTTTGTATAAGCGCGGGTCGGGCAGCCCTTTAGGCATACGGGGTCATCGCAGTGGTTACAGGCCATGGAGATATTGATGCGATGGTAGTCAGGATAGGTTCCGCCTTCGACAAAACCCACCGAGCGAAATGCAATGTGTGCCGGGTTATCGTTTTTTTCGCTGCAGGCTGTTTCGCAGGCATGGCAACCAATACAGTTGTCAGCGTTAAAATAAAACCCGTGTTGCTTATAGCGGTTAGGGTTGTCACCGATGGCATCGTTATTGTTAATGTTCAGGCTTACACCATGCAGCTCACTACTTTGGTTAGCCAGGTCGATCAGGTTGCCATGGCAATTGGTGCTTGCTTGTTGATCAGCTTCAGGCTCGGTATTTTCAGGCTTGGGGTCCCAAAGAAACGCATGTGCAGGCTCGTCCTCGCGGACTTTAAAAATTGGTGTTTCGGATTTGTCACTGGCAATAATATTATTCATTAATAGGTTCGCAAGGCCTTACTCTGGCGGGCTGCACTGGCCTGATCTTCTATGGGTTCGATACGTACAGCCGATTGCTTAAAAGCAGGCTGGCGCGAATGCGGATCTAACAGACCCAGGGTCAGCCGGTTGACACAGTCGAAATAGTGAAAGGGAATAAACACCATGTTCCTTGGTACCCGCTGGGTCAGCATAGCCATTACTACTGCATCGCCTCGTCTGGATAAGCAGCGTACATATTCCTGGTGCCTGATACCAAGCTCTGCCGCTGCATCCGGATTTATTTCCATAAAAGGAATAGGGCTGAACTTATTATTGTTGCCGACTTTTCCTGTGCGGGTACGGGTGTGGAAATGTTCAACCAGCCTTCCGGTATTTAGCCATAGCGGAAATTGAGCGTCGGGTTTTTCATTGTTGTCAATAAAGGGCAGGGGAATCAGCTTGGCGCGTTTGTCACTATGGCAAAAGTTGGTGGCAACCGTATAGAGACGTTTTCCGCCGGGTAATGGCATTTCACCAGCATCTCTCTGCCGGGCTGTATAGGGCCATTGTATACCTCTGCTGCTTTCTATCAGATCGTGGTCCATGCCCGAGAGGTCCATCAGGCGTCCCTCTGAAAGCGTGCGCATTTCCTCAAATACACCAGCGGCATTGTCGGGAAATGTTACTTGTTTATTAGGGTCCAGCAGGGTGGCCAGTTCGTTAAAAATGTGCAGATCAGATTTGCTTTTGGCTTTGGGCGGAGTCACTTGACGGACTACATTGACGCGTCGCTCGGTGTTGGTAAAAGTACCTTCTTTTTCAGCCCAGATGGCCGCAGGTAAAAACAGATGTGCATATTGATTGCTCTCCATGTCTGCATAGGCATCCTGCACGACGAGAAACTCGAGCTTTTCAAGGGTTTTGCGAATGCGCGGCGTATTGGGCATTGAAGTTAGCGGGTTGGTCGCAACCAGCCACAGGCCCTTAATTTGTCCGGTTTCTATAGCAGGAAAGATATCGGTTTGGCACAATCCACGTTTTTTTGGGAAAAATTCCGGGTCAACATTCCAGAACTTGCCAATTTCTTCACGGTGCTGATCATTCTCCAGTTGACGATAACCGGGCAGTCCTGAGCAGGACGACCACTCCCGAGTGCCCATCGCATTGCACTGGCCGGTTATGGACAGTGAAGTTCCACCCGGTTTTCCAATATTTCCTGTAATCAAGCTGAGATTGTTGAGTCCTACCACCCCATCCGAGCCATGGGTACTTTGATTAATACCCATTGTCCAAATATTCATTGCTGCCGGGGCATTGGCATATAATCTGGCGACGTGACGAATGGTGTCTTCATCGATACCACAGATTTTATAGGCCGAGGCCGGGTCATAGTTGGCCACTTCTTCTTTTAGTGCCTCCAGACCTGTGGTGTTGGCCTCAATGTAATCGCTGTCTTCTAGCTGTTCTTCAAAAATGACATGCATCATGGCATTTTGTAAAACCACGTCAGTGCCTGGACGAATCGGTAGGTGGATGTCAGCAAATTGCGCGAGCATGGTAACTCTGGGGTCGATGACAATTAGCGGAAAACCTCGCTTTTCCAGGGCTTCTTTTAATCGCCAGTAGATAATGGGGTGTTGTTCGGGCAGGTTGGAGCCCCAGGCCAGCAAGCAGTCTGTGTGTTCGAAATCTTCGTAACATCCAGGTGGCCCGTCCGAGCCGAAAGAGCGCTTATAGCCGGATACAGCAGATGCCATACAAAGCGTTGTATTTCCATCGTAGTTATTGGTGCCGATTAAACCCCGAGCCAATTTACCCAGTGTGTAAAACTCTTCAGTAAGTAATTGTCCGGTGGAAACAATAGCAAAGGCATCATCTCCGAAATCCTGCTGGATACGATTAATCTCCCCTGCCATGTGATTCAGTGCTGTATTCCAGCTGGCTGGTTTGAAATCTTGTCCGATGTGTTGACGCATGAGAGGCGTTTCACCGCGTCCGGGAGAATTAAATAATTCGTGTCCATACATGCCTTTCAGGCACAGTTTTCCACGGTTGACATCGGCTCCGCCGACACCGCGTGACGCTACCACCTCTCCCGATGCATTTTTGCCAAGTTCGATGGCACAGCCCGTGGAGCAGTAGCCGCAGGTGGCATAAGTCCAGTCGGTTACCTGTTTGTCGGCAATGTGAACAGGATTTTTACGGTGGCGGCCAAAAAGCATATTAGAGAGGGTCCAGGTTCAGTGAATTTTCGCTGACCAGGATAACTTCTCCGCCAACTCTCAGTGTGATCAGTTTGTCTTTGTGGTTGTCAATTTCAATGTGTAGCACACTACGTCGTGTTTCTTCGCTACCGCGGTCGATAGTGAAAGTATAAGTGCCTGGACGTATATGACTATGATCACCCAGGTATCCTGCAAAACAGGGCAGAACCGATCCAATGGGTGGGTCTTCGTGCATGCCTATCGCGGGCCCCAGCAGGCGACCGTGGAAATCAGTGTCCTGGTTGTCTGTCTTATTGCTGAATAAAAAGATTTCCTGGGCCGCCATCGCCGGTGCACTGGATTGGCTCCAGGCATTCAGTGAGAAGCGCGCTTTCCGTACGGCTTGCTGGGATAACAAGGGAACGATGAGATAAGGGGTATCAATAGCGGCCAGGCGTGGATAAAAAGTGCGCGAGTCAATATCTTTCTCTTCTATACCTAACAATCGTGCTAGCTCGGAAGTGGTTGGCGTATAACGGTCAATAGTGGGATCGGCCTTGAGTGAAAACTGTACGAATAGGGGTTTGTCATTTGGCTGAGTCAGGTTAACTGTGGCATTACCGGCATTTTGACAAAATACAAGGGAGGCCTGCTTATCTGTCAGTTGGATGCGTTCGCTTGCCAGCATAGCTCTGGCAGCAGCCAACATCGGGTGACCTGCGAAATCTATTTCTCCCATAGGAGAAAATATACGTAGTTTGAATGTCATTGGCTGTTCATCAGCCAGAATAAATACTGTTTCGGATAAATTCAGTTCTTTTGCAATCAGGGGCATGACTTCGCTGGGTACAGCATCGGCATCTGGAAAAACTGCAATCTGGGCGCCTTGAAACAGCGTGTCGGTAAATACGTCGGCTGTGTAGTAGTTGTACTTCACGATCACTCCTGGATTAGTTCTGAGGATTGGACATAAACCTGACCGTCGGCAATTTTGCTTGGGTAGGTCTTGAGAGCAACATCCTCATCTTCAAAGCATGTGCCTGAGTTCAGGCAAAAGTGTTGCTTGCCTATAGGTGAGGCGACAGCCAGTTCATCTCCGATACTGCACAAAATACCGCGAGATATCACATTGGCTTCGCTAAAGGGATCGAAATTACTCACCGCGAAAATAGTACTCTCACCCTGGGTGGTGCTGGTTATCCTAAACAAGGCAATTTGTTCCTCTGTCGGTTTTCCTTCATCCAGCAGGGCAGCCGTGCCAGCATCAATTGGCAGTGCTTCTAATTGGCAAATTTGTATCCATTGGGTATCAGTCATTTATCTTACTCAGCATTGATCAGCAATTTTATGGGTAGTCCGGGACGAAGTGCTCATAAGGAAACCACTTTTATTCCCTGGCGTTTTTCGTCACTGGTGGCGGGTCGTATCTGACCGCGCTCCTCGACAAAAACCACATTGCTGTCGCCTTTTTCGCTATTAATAAAGGGTTGGAACATACGTAATTTTTCTTCGTCTTCAATAGTGGTTTTCCACTCACATTGATAGCTGCCGATAACTTCAACCATCTCCGCTTCTAGCTGTTCGCATATGCCCAGTGAGTCTTCTATGACGACTTCACGAAGATAATCCAGGCCACCCTCCATGTTGTCCATCCAGGTTGAGGTACGTTGTAGACGATCCGCAGTTCGCACGTAAAACATTAGAAAGCGATCGATGTATTTGATCAGGGTTTCTTTGTCCAGATCGGTTGCGAACAAGTCTGCATGGCGGGGGCGCATGCCACCATTGCCACCGACATACAAGTTCCAGCCATTTTCAGTGGCGATTATGCCAAAGTCTTTGCTTTGGGCTTCGGCACATTCCCGGGTACATCCGGATACGGCAGATTTTAGTTTGTGGGGTGAGCGGAGTCCTTTATAGCGGTTCTCAACTTCCAGGGCCAACGCAACACTGTCATCTTGTCCGTAACGGCACCAGCTTGTGCCTACACAGCTTTTAACTGTGCGTAAGGCCTTACCGTAAGCATGGCCGGTTTCAAACCCGGCATCGATGAGTAATCTCCATATTTCGGGGAGTTGTTCCAGCCGGGCGCCAAATAAATCGATGCGCTGACCACCAGTGATCTTGGAATAAAGTTTGTATTTTTTTGCCACTTCACCAAGCACAATGAGTTTTTCCGGTGTTATCTCACCACCTGGAATTCTCGGCACAATTGAATAGGTGCCGTTTTTTTGCATATTGCCCAGATAGCGATCATTGGTATCCTGCAATCCAGCATGTTCCGGCTCAAGGACATAGTCGTTCCAGCAGGAGGCAAGAATGGACGCTACGGTAGGTTTGCAAATATCGCAGCCACGGCCGCTGCCGTGTTTTTCGATGAGATCAAAAAAGGATTTAATTTTTTCGACGCGTACCAGATTGTAGAGGTCTTGACGGGTATAGGGGAAGTGCTCGCAGAGATCTGTATTTACTTCTAGCCCCATTTTTTCCAACTCGGCGTTAAGTACCTGACCAACCAGTACATTACATCCACCGCAGCTGGTGCCGGCTTTTGAGCAGGCTTTTAAATCACCCAGAGTGGTGGCGCCGTCAGAGATAAATTGGCAGAGATCACCCTTTGATACATCGTTACACGAGCAAATTTGTGCGCCATCGGGCAATGCTTCAACGCCTAAACCGGTAATACCACTACCGTCACGCTGAGGTAATATGAGTGCATCAGGAAATTCGGGAAGGGGGATATCATTGAGTACTATTTGCAGTAGATTGCCGTAATCCGTTGCATCGCCTACCAGCACCGCTCCGAGTAAACGATTGTTATCTGAGTTAACGACAATCTTTTTGTAAACTTCGGTACTGCCATCCACATAAGTATAGACTTTGGCATCCGGGGTGTTGCCGTGTGCGTCCCCGATGCTGGCTACATCTACGCCCATTAGTTTGAGTTTGGTGCTCATATCCGCACCGGTAAATGTGTTGTCACCGGTGTTGCTGATGTGATCGGCTGTTACCTGGGCCATTCGATAACCTGGTGCAACAAGGCCATATATGCGTCCACCGGATAACGCGCATTCACCTATGGCATAAATATCAGGATCTGAAGTTTGGCAATGGTCGTTGACGACAATACCGCCACGTTCACCAAGCTCCAGACCGAATTCCCTGGCCAGTGTATCTTGCGGTCGAATACCAGCGGAAAAAAGCAACACATCGGTTTCGATGATGTCGCCATCAGCAAAGGTCATTTTATGAAAATGTTGATCGCCATCTTCAATGTTTTGTGTATTTTTACCCGTATGTACCTGTACACCCAGATCCTCGATTTTCTGACGTAACATGGCTCCGCCGCCATCGTCGACCTGTACTGCCATCAGGCGTGGAGCGAATTCAACTACGTGGGTGGTCAAACCAAGATCCTTTAGGGCTTTGGCTGCTTCCAGTCCAAGCAATCCTCCGCCAATGACAACGCCAACTGAAGAGCCCTGGGCACTGGCACGTATAGCTTCCATGTCCTCAATGGTGCGATACACAAAGCAATTGTCGCGCTTGTGGCCTGGAATGGGTGGTACGAAAGGATACGATCCTGTGGCCAGAACCAGTTTATCGTAGCTCAGGGTTTCGCCGTTTTCTGAGGTTACGGTTTTGGCTTTACGATCAATACTTACAGCTTTGTCATTGAGCAAGATGCGGATATTGTGCTGCGCGAAAAAATCGGGTTCAACGAGCGACAGGTCTTCTGCTGAGTGTCCACTGAAATAATCTGTTAGGTGAACTCGATCGTAGGCGGCTCGAGGTTCTTCACAGAATGTGGCTATTTCAAACTTATCAGCATCGGAATGTGTGGTCATTGCTTCAAGGAACTTATGGCCCACCATACCATTGCCAATAACCAGTATTTTTTGCTTGACGCTCATTTTAGTTTACCTGTTTTTGTGCAGCGCAAAATCCAATGCGCCCTGATCATGCCAGTCATCAATGTGTTCATCCGACCCTGGATTCATAATAGTTTTTGTTGGAGTTACTTTAAATAAAGCTCAGTGTAGTCAATTCACAAATTTTTGGCGTATCCAGTGCTTCATTAGTACTAATGAAGCACATGTGAAGCACATTTTGTGCCAATTATTTATCAGGCTGTCTGGCATGTATACTGTTGCTTCTAATACTGATTCTGTAAACGCTTGCTTAATAATGGTGCGCTCGCGCCAAAGATGGGCATTTACATAATTTAGGGTATATGCTTCAGGCAGCATATATACAGGCTGTCTGCGTATTTTGAGAGTTGGCATAACCGTTGCTATAGATTTTCCGACAACTAACTGGCAGGTTTCTAGAATTTAGTAGGTTTCTAATAACTAAATTGCAAGACTGCTAGCCAAAAAGCTGCGTAGGGTTGCGCGGTAGCATTTATTAATATTGGACGGATTATGCCTGAGAAACTGCGACTATTATCTTTTACCGGCAAGTATCGAATATTGCATACAACCTGGTTTGCTTTTTTTATCAGCTTTATGGTGTGGTTTAACCATGCCCCCCTGATGGTCATTATTCGCGAGGTATTTGCGCTGACGGATCAGGAAGTTAAAGTGCTCTTGTTGCTTAATGTTGCACTGACTATTCCTGCGCGAATTGTGGTGGGTATGCTGGTAGACAGTTATGGGCCCCGGCGTTTGTTTTCCGGTATTTTAATTCTCTCCGGTGGTCTGTGCTATTTCTTTGCGATGGCGGAGAATTTCCAACAATTGGCCGTGGCTCGGTTCTTACTGGGTTTTGCCGGTGCGGGCTTTGTGGTGGGCATCCGCATGATCGGAGAATGGTTTCCGGCTAGCCAGGCGGGTACCGCCCAGGGTATATACGGGGGTTGGGGAAATTTTGGTTCGGCGGCTTCTGCTATGTCTTTACCGATGTTGGCACTGTGGTTTGGCGGGGAAAATGGTTGGCGTTATGCACTGCTGTGCACGGCGGTAATTTCGGTGTGTTACGGAGTTTTCTATTTTTTTGCAGTCACCGACACGCCCAAGGGTTCAACCTATTTCAAACCCAAAAAAATGGGTGCAATGGAAGTTACCAGCAAAGGTGATTTGATTATTTATCTGCTAATGAGCTTGCCAATTTATGGCGCGCTGGCGCTGCTGGTCTGGAAGTTGTCACCTGTGGGCATGGCATGGTTGTCTCCAACGTTCACCTTCTCAGCCTACTTTGCCATCGCTGCGGTTTATCTGGTCCAGGCCTATAAAATTATTCAGGTCAATAAGGGGATTTTTCATAAAGAAGTACCGGAAATGTTTCGTTATCCCTTTAAGCAGGTAGCTATTCTTGATTTGGCTTATCTGGTGACTTTCGGGTCTGAGCTTGCCTTGGTTTCGATGTTGCCGCTCTTTTATACGGATACTTTTCATCTGTCTCCTATAATGGCTGGTGTGCTGGCCGGGGCTTACCCGGTAATGAATCTTATTGCTCGCCCTGGTGGGGGTGTTCTGAGTGACAAGCTGGGTCGTAAACGTAGCCTGGTTATTTTGTTTTCTGGCATCGTGGTTAGTTTTATGGTCTTGGGTCAGGTCAGTGCAGATTGGGCGGTTGCCTTGGTACTGATAACGACGCTGGTTTGTGGGTTATTTGCCAAGGGTGGTTCTGGTGCGGTGTTTGCTATGGTGCCGCTAATTAGCCGTCGTATGACGGGTCAGGTTGCGGGCATGGTGGGTGCATATGGCAATGTAGGGGGCCTGGTATTTTTAACAGTACTGTCTTTTGTATCTCCACAATCGTTTTTTTTGATCATCGGAGGCACCGCGGCATTTGTTTTGTTGGTTACACTGCTCTTTCTGGAAGAACCAAAAGGACAAACTGCCGAGATCCTGGAAGATGGAACCGTGCAGATGATAGACGTGGCTTGAAAGCCTCCCGTACACTGCGCGTATGAGTAACGACGAATTAATCAGCCTTGGCCAGTATTCTGATACGGGTATCAAACCTGAAAATCAGGACAGTTATGGTGTTTTAGTGCCGGAATTCCCGGGATTGGACTACAAGGGTATTGTTGCGGTATTGGCCGACGGCGTAAGTGGTTGCGATGAAGGAAAAATGGCCAGCGAGACTTGTGTGGCTTGCCTTTTGGATGATTATTACGCTACGCCAGATTCCTGGACGGTCAAAAAATCGGTAGAAAAAGTATTGTTGGCGACTAATCGCTGGATGTACGGTCAGGGGCAGCAGGGCGTGGACGCGCGCAAGGGCCTGGCAACTACTCTAAGTGCGCTGGTGGTGAAATCCACCACCGGATATATTTTTCATGTGGGCGATACCCGCATCTATCGCATGCGTGATTCAGAATTGGTCCAGATGACTAAAGATCATCGGGTTTGGGTCTCGGAGGACAAAAATTATTTAACCCGAGCCATGGGTATCGATTTGCATTTGGATATCGATTATCACAAGTTTGTAGTAGACCAGGGTGATATATTTATTCTGACCACCGATGGCGTGCACGAGTATATGCCGGATACTGCCATTGCAGATTTGGTGTCCAGGAATGTTGAAAATCTTGATCGAGCGGCGCGTGAAATAGCCACCTTGGCCTTACGTAATGGCAGTCCGGATAATGTCACGTGCCAGATTGTGCGCTTCAATCATCTGCCCGGTACCGGTGAAAATGAGTTATACAAAAAACTCACTGAGTTTCCTTTTTTACCTGAACTCAGTGCAGGCATGAAGGTTGATGGATATAAGATTCTACGCAGCTTGTACGCTAGCAATCGTACCCAACTTTACTTGGCTTTGGATGAAGATAGCGATACCCAGGTTGTGCTGAAATCGCCCTCGGTTAATTTTGAGGATGATCCTGTATTTCTTGATATGTTTATGCACGAGGAGTGGGTTGGCAGCCGCTTGAATAACAATCATGTATTAAGTGTGATTAGCCAGAGTAAGCGGCGTAATTTTCTCTACTACGTTGCAGAGTATATTGATGGCCGGACCTTACGTGCCTGGATGAATGATTCGCCCAAGCCGGATTTGACTGAGGTCCGTGAAATTCTCGGACAAATTGCTCGAGGTTTAACGGCATTCCATAAGATGGAGATGATTCATCAGGATCTGAAGCCTGAAAATATCATGATAGATGCCCAGGGCACGGTAAAGATAATTGATTTTGGCTCGACAAAAATTGCTGGAATTGAGGAGATTGCCTCACCTTTGCAACGCCTGACATTGCTGGGGACTAAAAATTATACGGCGCCGGAATACCTGCTGGGTTATCCGTGCTCCACGCGCTCTGATATTTTTTCGCTGGGGGTCATCGTTTACGAAATGCTCACGGGTCATTTGCCTTATGGTGAGAATTACGATGAGGGATCTGTCCAGAAAATGGGTTATACCTCGGCTCGACGCTGGGTGCCCGAGTTGCCGGTTTGGATAGATGGTGCATTGGAACGAGCGGTGAAAAAAGATGTTAATAGGCGGTATAGTGAATTATCAGAGTTTGTTTATGATTTGGCCAACCCTAACAAAGATTTCCTTAGTGAACACAACGAACCTTTACTGGTAAGAAATCCAGTCGGTTTTTGGCAGGGTTTCACTGCCATTAGTTTTATAATAAATGTGCTGCTCATTATAAAACTGTTCTGGAAAGGGTGATAACAACTTTACTTTAGTAGATACGTCTGTTGATTTACATCAATGCTCTGTACCTGGCACAGCCTGTAGCTATGGTTAGTACAGTAGCAAATAAAATGATAGCTGGATTAGCTTTTTGTTATCGCCCCTCTCAGAATAAGTTGTTAAGGACTGGCAGTTAGTTCCTTGTCAAGGGGCTTAACTGGTGCTATCCATGTATTCGATCTCGGGTCTGCCGGCCATGCAAGGTCCCATTTTTGCCCCTATGGTTTTGAAATATTCAGTTTTACCATGGATGTCTAGTGCAGCCTGATCAACATATTGTTCCATGACAATATACTTATTTCCGTCTGCACGGGACTTATGCAGGGAATAGTAATTGTTGCCAGCCTCGTTGGCGCGAACAGCTGTTTCCAACTCTGCAAAGATAGCTTCGAACTCTTCGTTTTTGCCCGGTTTAATATCGAATTTTGCAATAATGCCTATGGCCATTATGTTTCCCCTTACAGGTTAATTTGTTAATTGTTATGTAGAACTTGTGTTTGATTGTCTCGGGGGCAGCACACAGAGTCAAGCCTGAACGCAAACCCTGGAGGGATAAGCGCTTACTGCATGGATAGATCGTGGTAGGCTTAAGCCCTTCAGGGTAGTTGTCGATAACTACAGCTTCCAATGTTTAATAACAGGATATCTCTATGAGTGGACCGCTGGCAGGCGTAAAAGTACTGGATCTGGCTGCTGTTGTTTCTGGCCCCTTAACGGCTACTTTGCTGTCTGATCAGGGTGCGGAAGTTATCAAGGTAGAGAGAATTGGTAGCGGAGATATCCAGCGACACGTGGGTAGCAAAAGGAATGGCACGCCGGGGTTTTTTCATATGCTAAATCGCGGAAAACTGTCCATTGCGCTGGATATGGCAAGGCCGGAAGCGATTGAGATTATTCGTAAACTCGCGGCAAAGAGCGATGTTGTGGTGCAGAATTTTCGTCCCGGGGTTGTTGACCGGCTGGGTATTGGTTTTAAAAATCTTTCTGCTTGCAATAGCAAACTGATTTATCTGTCTATTAGCGGTTTCGGACAATCTGGTCCCCAGTCACACAAGCGAGCCTATGATCCCATCATTCAAACTTATTCCGGTATGGCTGCGGTACAGGGCTTGAAAAGGGGCGATGGCCCCGAACAGGTTAATCAGCTAATTATGGATAAATTGACTGCGTATACTGGCAGCCAGGCGATCTGTGCGGCTTTATATAGTCGCTCACAAAGTGGCAAAGGCCAGCATATTGAGTTGTCCATGCTGGATACGGCTATCGCGTTTATGTGGCCTGATGCCGGTGCGGATAATATTTTGCAGGGAGAAGGTATAGAGCATAGCCCACCGATTGGTGGCTCTGGTCAGCTCATGCGCTTTGCTGATGGTTGGGGCACCATGATGTTGCTGACTGACTCCGAATTTCGTGGTATGTGTCATGCCTTCGAGAAACCCGAGCTTGCTGCCGATGACCGGTTTAGTACCCTTGCCAAACGTATAAGCAACCGGCAGGTTCTGGGAAAAATTATGCATACCCAGGTTGAAGAGGTGGCTTTAACTATTAGTTTGGAAGATGCAGAAGAGCGATTTGCACGACATGAAGTACCCTTTGCGCGATTGCGTCATTTGCACGAACTGCCGGATGACCCCCAGGTAAAACACAATAAAATGTTTAGTTTGCTAGATCATCCGGTGGCAGGACCGTTAAGAGAAACACGGCCCGCAGCGCAGTTTTCAGCGACCCCGGCCAGCCCAGCAGGACCCGCACCTGCTGTGGGAGAACATACGGCAGAAGTGCTGGGCTCTATTGATATGTTAGATCAGCTGGATACGCTGCTAGCTGAAAAAATTGTCGGTATCTGAGCGTGCAATGGGTAGTTTTGCACCTTGGTTACTAAATTACTCTTTGCTGGCAAAGTGTAATATTTCCAGTGTTGTACCGGCGGAATCCTTGATAAAGGCAAATTTGGCAAAGCCCATGTCCTGTGGTTCCAGTATAAATTCAACTCCTTGTTCACGAAGTTCGCTGATTGCTGCTTCAAAATTATCAACGGCTAAGCCTATGTGGTCACCCACACCTTCCTGAATTTCTCCGGAAATAGTCAGGGGTAAGCCATCAAGCTCCATGCGAATAATGGTGGTGCCTTTAAACTCCATTTCCTGGACTTTTTTAGCCCCCAGCGTTCCTTCATAAAAGGCAACGGTTTCCGGGACATTATCAACAACGAGGTGCCGATGGTTAAAACTGTAGTTTACTGCGGTGCCTGCACTCATAATATTATTCCTTTTCTGATTTTTATTTATGCCTGTATCATCGTAAATTCGTGTGTTCTGTTCAAGTAGCGCTAGCGCTACTTGCGCCGCTAGCCAACTTGCGTATCTAGCTAAGCAGAACAGCTCAAGTTGGCCATTAAATCATGCGGACCGTCAAGCATGCTGGATTAAATAATGCGTCATTACCTCACGCTGGGTCAGAGTGAGCGCTGTTGATTTGCGTTTATCCAGGTCCATATTGATACTCACGGATTCAGAACCCAGTACGCAGGCCCCGGTATTTGAATTAAAAATCAGATGGGCCATATTGAAGGTTTTGTTACCCAGCTTGCTCAGGCCTGAAACCATTGCAAAGCGATCTCCCAGTTTGAGCGATGAGTAAAAGTTCATTCGATACTCGAGTACGGCGTTACCCAGCACACTATCACCACTCAACTCGCCGGGTTTGCTGGCACTAAAACGCATCAGCAGATTTGGCATAGAGTCTGAGCTGCGACCCATATATTGATAGGGCAGCAAGTAGCCGTCCGGGCCGCATTCCTCAGCCTGAACACGACCTTTACCTATTAGGTTAAAACCTGCGTCAAAGCAGTTTTTAAGTGATAACCGAGCATAGGGGAAGGGTTGGGAATCCAGGCCCCGGTTACCCGCGTGAGCAGGCAGAGTAACGGTGTTCGGGCATGAATCAGGCAAAGGATGTTCTATTTCAAATGTAAAAGCTGCAATGACGGAACCGGTTGCTGAATTTTGCAGCTCGACCAGGGCACTGAAGTTCTGTTCGGAAGTATCGAGCAAACCAAACAACCCGGTTATGGGTTCCGCTATTCGTGCTTCTGCACCAAAACGCATGTGTTGTACGCGGATTTTTCGGGACAGTGAGGTTATTTCCTCTGAGTCAAATAAATCCAGATCCAGCAGTGCAGTTTCCAGGGTCTGAAAGATCTTGTGAACATAAAAACGCACATTTAAATGGTCATTCTCATCACATTCCCAACGATTCACTGAGCCCATATAGGCTGGTAGTAAGTCACTCATCTTACTATGCCGGGTTTTCTGGAAAGGGGTCATCCATGCCTTTTTCCAGAGGAATATGAAATGAATTTAGTGTGAAGCAAATCAGGCCATAATATCCAACTGTGGTTACCAGCTCGATCACGCCACTTTCACCAAATGCCGCGACGCCTGCTGAATAGGTTTTATCTGATAGGGTATGGTTTTGAAGCAGGTCATAGGCAATTTGATAAGAGCTTAACTCATCACCCTTTAGTTCGGGCTGTTTGCCAACCCTGATTTGTTCAATACACTGTTCATCCACACCGGCATTTTTAGCCAATTGCCGGTGGGCTGAGAATTCAAATTTTGCTTGATAAAAAGCCCCCGCAGTACAAATAGCAATTTCCTTTATATTTTCTGGTAACTTGGATGCAAAACGTACAGCTGCACCCAGGGCTTGCACTTCACTGCCCACAGCAGGTGCCCTGACTAGTGCTCCGAAGGGGCCGATTAGTCCAATGCCTTTGCGTCCTTTGCCTCGCGGACCATTTTCAATATCTTCAAGTACAGAGCGTTGCTCCGGAGTTAGCTGGTCTCTGGTTAGAGGTGATAAGCGCATGATATTTTCTCCCTATAGATCTGATCTACACGGATCATAGTTTGTTGGCCTGTAAAATCAATCGCTTAGTTGGTTTGTGTATACAGGGCGCTGGTGTTGAAAGTATTTGGTTCAGGAAATACTTGTTCGTGCATCTGTGTCAGATTCAGTGCATTATCGCTGCAGCAGACATAATAAAAATAACAAATGCAGAGGATCTAAATGGTCGCACAAAGTGGTGCCGTATCTGAAAGTAGTATGCGGCGGGTGGCACTTACTTCACTGGCCGGAACCAGTATCGAGTGGTTCGATTTTTTTATTTTTGGGACTGCTGCCGCGCTAATTTTTCCCCAGTTGTTTTTTTCAGAAAATATGAATCCCACAGTGGCTCTGTTTGCTTCATTCAGTACCTTTGCGGTAGGTTTTTTTGCGCGTCCTATTGGCGGTGTCGTTTTTGGTCATTTTGGTGATAAGGCCGGCCGTAAAATTGCATTGGTGACTGCCCTGATGTTGATGGGTGTAGCGACCATGCTGATTGGCTTCTTGCCCACTTATGCAGCAATTGGGCCAGCAGCACCTATTTTGCTTACCCTGTTGCGATTTGTTCAGGGTTTGGCCGTCGGTGGTCAATGGGGTGGTGCAATGTTGCTGGTTACCGAAAATGCACCCGTTAATAAACGTGGATATTATGGTGCATTTGCGCAGGCAGGTGCGCCGATAGGAATCATACTTGCGAATATCGCCTTCTTGGCTATTAGCTATCTTTGCTCAGAGGATCAATTTATGGCCTGGGGCTGGCGAATTCCTTTTTTGAGCAGCATTATTTTGATTGGTATCAGCTTGTATGTGCAAACAAGCCTTGAGGATACCCCGGCATTTAAGGAGTTGCAGGCCCGTCATCAGGATGCGGAAGAAAGTGACGTTCAGCTGAAAAAATCGCGGTCACCGGTTCTGGAAGCGATTAAGACCCATCCAAAAGAGATCCTGCTAGCCGCAGGTGCTTTCCTGTCCGTACAGGTTACGTTTTATATCGTGGTGGCTTTTTTGCCGGCGTATGGTGCTAATCCAGAGGGGCTGGGGCTGTCTAGAAATCTTATGTTGGGGGCAGTGCTGATTTCGTCAATGGTGCAAATCCCAACGCTTTTTTGGGCAGCGGCGTACTCTGATAGAAATGGCCGGCGCGGTGTTTATATGGCCGGTGCTATATTGGGAGGGCTCTTTGCCTTTGCGATTTTTCCTCTATTTGACACAGGTAACTTCTGGTTAATCGTTTTGGCAATGTCCGGTGCCCAGGTATTTTTATCCATGATGTATGGGCCCCAGGCAGCATTTTTAACAGAGCTATTTAGCACCCATGTGCGCTACTCAGGTGCTTCGTTAGGTTATCAGATGGGTGCCATACTGGGTGGTGCCCTGGCACCAATTATAGCCACGGCGTTGTGGAGTGATTTTGGCACGTTTTATGTTGCGGTATATATAGCCTTTATCAGTGTGCTGACTTTGGCTTCGGTAATCTTGTTGGCTGAAACCAATGGCGTGGATCTTGAAAACACGAATGCACAAGTTACCTGACTTTTTTGTTTGGATTAAGGGTAACCGGGGTCGTTGTTGATGGCTGCCACTGATAGATGCGGGCGAGACTGCCTCCCATCAGCATAGATTTCTCGGTGTCGGATAATTGATCTGTAACGCGGAATGCATCAACGCCTTGTTGGTAACTTAAAAAGCCAACAGCGCGGGTCCAGTCCGTACCCCACATACAACGCTCCAATCCGTAGGCATCAAAAATACTTCCCAAGGGTTCCCAGATATCAAGATAGGGAAAAGCTTGCTGGGATAAGGTACAAGCACCGGATATTTTGATGGCGATATTGTCGAATTGTGCCAGGGCAATAACCTGCTCAATATTATTGAAGGGATTTTCCGGCGCGGGGGGTTCGAAGGGTTGTTGCAGGCCAATATGATCTATCACTAGCTGGGTTTGTGGGTGGCGACGAGCGAGCTCTCCTAACAAGTCCAGGTTACCCCAACCCAGAATATTCACTGGCAGGTTGTGCTTTGCGCAGGCAGAAAGAATTTGGTTTATCCCCGAGTCCGGGGCGTCTGCCGCTTGAGTCGCTCTGTGGCCCATGATCATTGCCCGCGCAGCTACCACTCCTGGTGTTGCTGCCCACTCTGATACTTGCTCGGGAAGGTTCTTGGATTGCGGATCAAAGGGTCTGATCAGCCCAAAGCGAGAAGGATGTTGCGCATAGACCTCCAGGGCATAGCTGGGATCGTAACGATACATGCTCCAGGGGGAGACCAGCAGGGCCCCGTCAACGCCGACTTGGTCCATGGCATCCACCATGTCATCGCCGGTGACCGCTTTGGGGCCGTGCAGCGTGCCTATCCAGGGTCGTTCAGGCCGATCCTGCTCATAGGCATGTACCTGGCAATCAATGATGAGAGACTCATTTTCAAAAGTGGGCATTACTGGATATCGCCTGTGTTGTTATTTATTGATGTACTTGTTGGCCTTTTTTACGATTATTTTGTTTGATTGGGCAAGCGGAAAGCGATGAGATGATCGGCGGATTCAAGTGGTGAGGTAAAATGCCCCCCTGCTGCGATCACAACAAATTGCTGCCCCTGGTACACGTACGTCATGGGTACAGCATTGCCGCTGGTGGGCAATTCTGCTTTCCATAGTTCATTGCCGTTATCCATATCAAATGCTCTAAAGTATCCATCAGATGTCGCAGCAATAAAAATAATGCCTGTGGAGGTGAGCATTGGGCCACCCATTTCAATGCCGCCATCTATGAAGTGGTAAATAGGCCAGGGTGCGATTTTTTCCAGTGTTCCCAAGGGTACGCGCCATAGAATGTTTCCGGTGGAAAGGTCAATTGCATCAAGTGTGGCCCAGGGTGGGGCGGTACATGGGGCTCCTAACGGGGATACTACGGGAGTCATAATTACGCAGTAAGGTGAACCATTTTGGGGAAAAGGCAGGCCATCCGGACAGTCTGCTCGCTTTGCCAATTTCACCTCAACGGGTATGTGCTTGGTGTTGGTGATCATAATCTGGCGCTTGGGATCAATGGCAGGTGCACCCCAATTGTGTCCCCCCAGGTTAGATGGGTAAAAAACCGTGCCTTTTAAGCTGGGAGGGGTATAGATGGGGCCGGTTTGCAGTGCCGCCAGCTTGTCCCGGCAGCTATTTTTGTCCCAGAAGGTAAAACCCCACGCGTCGTCCGGGGTAATACCCAATTGATGCAGGGGCTCAGGTTTTACCGGAAAAGGTTGGGTAGGGCTCAAATACTCTCCCGCTACCGCCCCCTGTTGTGGTACAGGGAGCTCTGAGACAGGATGAAGTGGCTTTCCGGTTTCCCGGTCGAGTACAAAAGTCATTCCCATCTTGGTTACCTGAACAACGGCAGGTCGGGTAAGCCCCTTGATTGTCAAGTCAACCAAGGTAGGTTGTGCCGGTACATCGTAGTCCCAGATATCGTGATGAACGGTCTGAAATTGCCAGGCGACTTTCCCCGTATTTACGTCCAGAGCCACCACAGAACTGGAGAAATAATCAAGATGTTCCTGCCGGTCACCGCCATAGTAATCCGGGGAGGAATTGCCCGTTGGTACCAACACCAGTCCACGTTTTTCATCAACAGAAATGGTAGACCACACGTTGGTCGATCCAGATATAAAATTACCATCACTATCAACCTGGGGGTGATCCGGGTGAACGGGATTCCAGCCCCACAGAAATTTTCCACTACGAATGTTATAGGCTCGAACCACTCCGGAAGGGACGTTCGGGCGATTACTGTCGAGCACAAATGCGCCGGTAATTACATGATCTCCAATAATGGCCGGGGCACTGGTTATGCTGTATTCCATGGCCGAATGTTCGGAGAGACCCTCGGTTAAATCTATTTCGCCATCTGTCCCGAAGTCCTTGCAAGTTTGGCCGGTTTTGCCATCCAGTGCTATCAAGCGTGCGTCCAGGGTGCCCAATATAATGCGGTGTCCACAAATTGCGTCGGGTTGTTTTTTGTCTACCCAGCTGCTCACAGCACGACAATTGGTAATGGCTTCGTCGTCCATATTTACTTTAGGGTTGAAGGACCAGCGCTCTTCGCCAGTGGCGGGATCAAGGGCAAAAACCTGATTGAAAGGGCTACAGTAATACAAGGTGTCTCGCACCATGATAGGTGTACCGACGAAGGACGATGGGCGAGTTTTTAATGTCTGCATATCCAGTTCTTCGCCCAGATTCTGAACACCGCCACGAAAATCCCCCGAGCGGTGTGTCCAGGCATGTTCAAGGGTATTTACATTGTCCTTGGTAATGACTGATGCGGTGGAGTAGTGTCCTCCACCCGGTGCACCTCCATAGGCAGGCCACTCAACATTTGTTGCAGCATGCAACTTGAATACAGCAAAAAGTAGTAGTGTCGCGAGAGATATTCTGGTCATGACTTGTTCCTGCTCTGTAAGGTCGATTGGATGAGGGAGTGGTTCGCTTAGCGCCTGGGTCGACTTTTACCCAGACCACCTTTGCGGCCGAACCTGCTCTGTAAGCGTTTCATGCCACCAATCCAACGATCGTAGTCTTGCGCTTTGCGTTGCATATAAGTCAAAACTTCTGGATGAGGTAATACCAGGAATTGTTCTTTGGACAGCGTATCAATAACACAATCGCAGAGTTGTTCGGGCTCTATCATGCCGTCCAGCCCGGCAACGCCGCCGTTACTTTTTTCGGTATACGCAGTTCGAACGGCCTGGGGGCATAAGGCTGACACTTTTATGCCACGGTCGCCATAGGTGACCGCAAGCCATTCGGCATAAGCAACAGCGGCGTGTTTCGTGACTGCATAGGGTGCACTGCCAACCTGGGTTAACAGGCCCGCCGCTGAAGCCGTATTCAGAATATACCCATCACCGCGTTCCAGCATGGCTGGAAGCGCGGCCCGGGTAGCATAGACATGTGCCATCAGATTAACTTCCCAGCTTTTTTGCCAGTCTTCATTGGGTGTGTTTGGTCCACCGCCGAGTCCGATGCCGGCGTTATTGCATAGCAAGTCTATCTGGCCAAAACGCGTTTCTACCTGCTGGATCAGTTTGATCACTTCTGCTTCATTAGTGACGTCGGTGGCTATGGCAATGGCACCGATTTCAACAGCTGTGGTCTCTAGTGCACGCTGGCGGATATCGGCAATGATCACGGCCTTGGCGCCATCTGCTATGAAGCGTTGTGCCATTGCTTTGCCAATGCCGCTGGCAGCGCCGGTGATAACGGTGACTTTGTTTTGAATATCCATATAAACCTCGTTGTATTTTCGCAGCTTGCGCCCTGAGCGGGAGACCAGCCTGGCCAGGTTTTTGCCTGGCCTTCAATTATATTGAGTGGCGAAAACAGCCGCCTGTTTATTGTTCTTTGCCAGTATTACTCATTTCTGGGGAAGGGTTCTTTTTGGTCGGGTGCCATTCCGAGATTTCCTAACCCGATATTAAATGTGTTTAATGTCATAGACACCATGGTATACAAACCAATGGTGGTGATGAGTTCCACCACGCCCTGTTCGCCAAAGGTATCCACTGCCCGGTCATATATCTCACGGGGCACATCTTTGGTTTCATGCAGGTTGTGGCAAAAGTCGTAGGTGGCCAGGATTTTTTCCGAAGCACCTTCGGGTCGTCGTTGTTCGAATACGGCATCGATCACTTCCTGCGGGATGCCAGCATCTTTGGCCATCTTTGCATGGGCTACCCATTCCACGTTGCTGCGCCAGTAGCGGCCGGTAATAATGATAGCCAATTCAACAATGTCGCGTCCGAGAGTCGTTCGCTCCCAAACAAAGTTAGATAGACTGACGATGCGTTGTGCCACCTCAGGGCTACGCACCCAGGGGTCAAATGGTCCTCCAAGTTGCCCATCAGCTCCGGGTTTAGCAAACTTGCAAAGGCGATCAAACTGCTCTTGTTGCCCTTCATTTAATTCATCACGTTGTTTAGGGGTTAATCGGCTCATCTATACCTTCCGTTTTTTATTGATATGTGTTGCTACCATGTTTATTGGATTGTAGGTTGGTAATCAAGTCGAAAATGCCAAGACAGCAAATAATAGTGTGATCATCAATAATCGGCCAGGGCTTGATGTTGCGGAATCTCTTATTGCTGTGGCAGATTTATCGATACAGCGTTATATTCATGCATGCCATGTATTGCCCGTAAAGTGTAGATTTTGAAGTAATTCACACAGCGTTCTTAACAAAATATACTAACAAGAGGATTGCCCTTATGACTTATGACCTCGTAATAAAAAACGGTACCGTGATTGACGGTTCAGGCATGCCCAGGTTTAACGCAGATATCGGTATTTCTGACGGAGTGATTGAGAATATAGGCCGCATCAGTGACAAGGCACAAGAAACTATTGATGCGGAAGGTCATATAGTGACTCCGGGGTTTGTGGATGGACACACACATATGGATGCCCAGATAGCCTGGGATCCCTTAGGTAGCTGTTCTTGCTGGCACGGAGTGACCAGTGTGGTAATGGGTAACTGCGGTTTTACCCTGGCCCCTTGCAGCGAAGCGGATAAGTCTCTGGTCATGCGCAATCTGGAACGTGCTGAAGATATTTCTGCTGAAGCCATGTCTATCGGCATCAAATGGAGCTGGGAAACATTCTCTGAATATCTGGATAGCATAGAAAAGCTGCCAAAAGGTATTAATTACGCGGGATATATCGGCCACTCTGCGTTGCGGACTTATATCATGGGCGAGCGAGCGTTTGACCAGCAGGCTACGGAAAATGATCTGAAATTAATGAACCAGGAACTGACTTCAGCGCTAAAGGCTGGCGCCATAGGGTTTTCTACCTCGCGTACGCCAAACCACCTGACACCCAGTGATCAGCCGGTTGCCAGTCGGGTTGCAAACTGGTCGGAAGTTGAATCTCTGGTTAATACTATGGGCCGCTTGAATGCCGGTATTTTTGAAATTGCCAATGAGCAGCCTGGTCGGGACCCCCGCAAACGGCGTGAATATTTTGACCGTCTAAAAAAACTGGCCATTGATTCCGGTCGACCCATGACTTTTGGCATGTTCAGTACGCGTCATATGCCAGAAATGTGGCAAGATTTTTGTGATTTCCTTGATGAGGTGGCCGCTGATGGTGGACGCATGTTTGGTCAGGCCCACTCTCGGGCGCTAAACGTACTGCTGTCCTTTAAAACCACGACCCCCTTTGATAATTGGGATCACTGGCGTGACATGCGTACTTTGCCCCTTGCAGAGCAAATGAATGCGCTGAGAGATCCCGTGGTTAAAGCCCGGTTGATCGAGTCAGCCAATAAGCCATATATGGGGCCCAGGGTGGTGGGTACAGAGGCTAGACCACCTAATTGGGATTGGGTATTTCCTCTATTTGACATGAAAGGGCCGTATCAATCTGTCAGCGAAATCGCCCGGAGTCGCGGTAAGGATTGCACCGAGACGATGATTGATTTAGCGCTGGAGCGGAATCTGGATTTGTTTTTTGCTCAGCCGATTGCCAATGAAATCGATGAAGATATTGTCAAAATTATGAAGCACCCACGCTCAGTAGTTACCTTTTCCGATTCAGGTGCTCATGTGTCTCAGATTATGGATTCCAGTCTGCAATCCCATCTATTGAGTCATTGGGTGAGGGAGCAGCAGGCTTTAACGCTGGAAGAAGCGATAAAAATGATAACTCTCGAGCCTTCTACTTTGTGGGGATTTCATGATCGTGGACTGTTACGTGTGGGTCTGAAGGCTGACGTGAATGTTATCAACCCTGATACGATATTACCGCAAATGCCTGAGGTGGTGAATGATCTTCCCGGTGGTGGTAGGCGTCTGAAACAAAAAGCAGATGGTATTCTGGCCACCATCGTGAATGGTCAGACACTGTTTAGGAATGGTGAGCATACTGGTGCGTTACCCGGGCAGCTCTTGAGAGGACCTCTGGCTGTTACTCGTTAATCAGCGCGAGTTGGCTGCTGTCTAACAGCCTTGTTATACCCCGCAGAAGGTATAACAAGGCACAGGGTTAATGGACTAAACGATAAAGCGGCAACAGCCATCCTTTATTTGGAGGTGTCCGGCAGTTGGGGTGACGTAATGCGTACCGATAACCAATAGTGGCTGGTCTGCATGCTCTTCAATTAGTCGCCGTCTGGTTGCCGCAGCTCGGGTGGGTTCTACATCTGCTGATATGCCCCAGTCTGGCTCGGACCACTGTACCGGGTGATGGGCCATGTCACCGGTAATCATGGCGCGTTGTCCCTGGGATTCAATATGCACAGAAACATGGCCGGGGGTATGACCCGGTGTACCTTCCAGGCGTACGTCGTCGGTCAGGCGGTGATCCATTTCTACCAGATCGGCAAGACCAGCATCTACAATACAGCGTACCGTGTCGTCTAGCGTGGCTGTAAAGGGGCTGGGTTTTTCGGCTTTCCAGTGTTCCCATTCCACCTTGGCAAACAAATAGCGGGCATTGGGGAATGTTGGCTCACGCTTATCACCGACGCTCATGGTATTCCAGCCTACGTGATCAAAGTGCAAATGCGTACAGAGCACGTAGTCGATTGATTCGCGTGGGAAACCAGCGGCAGCCAGTTTATCCGGGAAATCGAATTTTTCGGGTGTCAGAATATCAAAGCCCTTGAGGCCCATTTCTCCGACACAGGTATCCACGATGATGCGTTTGCCACAGGATTCAATCAAAAGCGCATGGATGGAAAGAACGATATTATTGTCGTCGTCCAGGAAATGGGGCTTCAGCCATTCAGCATGGGGTTCTAGTTTTTCCGGTGTTGCTGCAGGGAAAAAACCTGCAATTGGCATTTCAGCCTCGATTTCAACAATCCGGGTTATCTTGGCGTCGCCAATGGACCAGCTTAGATTAGACATGGTGATCTCCTGTAAGTTATTTTTAGTATTCGGGTAAACTTTTACCTGTTGTTATGAGTATCTGTCTGATTGCTGATCGGATGTCAGCGAGCAATGGGCATGCGCAGAGCTTAAGTTACATCGATTTAAATGAATTGCTGTAATCCATTATTTCAAAGGGATGCAAGATGAGTCTGAATAAAAAACCGATATTGCGTATGAGCTATGATACTGAAGCGTATTGGATGGGCTGTCAACGTCAGGAATTGTTGATTAATCGTTGCATGGATTGCCATGCCTGGCATCATTTTCCACGCTGGTTATGTCCTGTTTGCTGGAGTGAAAAAATAAAGCCGGTTGCGGTGAGCGGGCTGGGAAAGGTGGTCATGTTTTCGTTGACAGGAAGGCGGCCTGTGGCCTGGATTGAACTGGTCGAACAAGTCGGGTTGCGCATTTACTGTGCGCTTGTGGAGGTGGAGCCGAGCAACGTGCGTATCGGTATGGAGGTGCGTCTTGGCTGGGAAGACTATGGGGAATCTTTTCTACCGGTGTTTCGCCCGCTGAACAATACCGGAGCTAGCCTTGGGGTTGATAAATGAGTCATCGCATGAATGGAAAAGTTGCTGTTGTGGGTGTTGGCTATTCACCGTTGGCCAGGGATTCCCAGCGTTCTGTAGGCTCGTTGGCACTTGAGGCTTGCAGGGAGGCAATAAGGGATGCCGGTCTTGATAAAACAGATATTGATGGTGTAGGTGGTATTTTTGCTGCAGATTTACCCACGGTTTGGCCTGCGTATGTGATTGATGGCCTGGGCCTACCAAATGTTCTTTGGAGTACCTGTGCTTTCCCGCCCTCTATCAATGCTGTTGTCGAAGGTATCAATGCAGTTTTTTCCGGTGCCTGCAAATACGCTTTGTGTTTTCATGCCAAATATCGGTGGGACTCAACTTCGGCTTCTGCGGCTAGTGATCCGATGCGGCGTGCGCCGTGGCGAATCCCCCTGGATGGTAGTTTGTCGCTGCCTATGGTTACTCCCCATGGCGGGAGTCACCCTTATGCAGCGGCCATGCATCAGCACATGGATGCATTTGGCAGTCGCAGGGAACATTTTGGGATGATTGCGATCAATAATCGCACCCAGGCCCAGCGTAACCCGAGAGCGGTATTGCAGGAGCCACTCACTATGCAGGATTATCTGGATTCAAAAGAGATCGCATCGCCTTTTTGTGTCTACGATATGGATGTTCCCATTGACGGTGCCATGGCAGTGGTAGTGACCCTGGCTGATCGGGCTGTTGATTGTGCCCGCCCCCCGGTGTACGTGGAGGCGGCGGCCAATGGCGCCAGCTCACCTAACGATATGATGTTATTTTCCGATCAGTTTCATGTGCCCTATGAAAAAATTATGACAGCACTTTGGCAGCGTACAGGCTTAAGCATCGCAGATATTGATGTGGCAAATATTTATGATGGTTTCTCAATTTTGACAATGGGCTGGATTGAAGCGATTTTTTCTGGCAGGGGAGAAGGTGCAGCCTGCATTGAGGACGCCTGGGACGAAGTCCAACAGCAACTCAGGTTTCTTGGCAGGATTCCCATGAGTCCTCACGGTGGCAACTTGAGTGAGGGTCGCTTGCAGGGATTTGGACATCTGAATGAAGCTGTGTTGCAATTGCGTGGGCAAGCAGGCCCCACTCAGGTGCACGGAGCTCGAAGAGCGCTGGTGACAAATGGTATGAATCCTGTTTGTGGGGCAATGATATTGCGATCAGAAAATGCGTGATGGATCGCTCGCGTGCTTTTTTGATTAACATGCGGGATCTTTTTTTGATTAAATAGTTGGGTTTGGGCTCAACAGGGGCCCAGCGTACAGCTGGGCAAAATAAATAACGCGGCTAACAATCAGTCATTCAGGACAATAAAAAGAGTAATCCATGGTGCAATTCTCCCCTTCAGAATCAGTTAATCAGGCAGATCAGACAAATCCAGCAACTGATGAAGCCGTATATCCCAGTAATCTGGCCGCAACGTATGGCTTAGGTCTGCTGTTTGTTGCTTACGTATTTTCGTTTATAGATAGACAGATATTGAGTTTGCTTGTTGGCCCGATTCGAGAAGATTTTGGCATTTCAGATTTCGAATTCAGCTTATTACAGGGGGCTGCATTTTCTCTGCTTTATACCGTTGTTGGGCTGCCACTGGGTCGCCTGGCAGATAGATACTCCCGACGCGTGATAATTTCAGGATCTGTTCTATTTTGGAGCCTGATGACTTGCGCGTGCGGATTATCCAAGAATTTTACTCAGTTGTTTATTTTTCGAATGGGTGTGGGTGCTGGCGAGGCGGGCCTGGCACCGTCTGCTTATTCGGTAATAACAGACAGTTTTAAACCCGCTCATCTGGGTTACGCCATGTCCTTTTATAAAGTGGCAGTTTCCGTGGGCAGTGGTCTGGCGCTGGTAATTGGTGGTGTTGTGTTCGAATTGTTTAATAAGCATGGGGCCATTGAGACGGATTTCTTCGGCGTGATACAGCCATGGCAGGCAACCATGATAGCTATCGGCTTACCGGGCTTTCTGGTGAGTTTATTGTTGTTGACTATGCAGGAACCGTCCAGAAAGGGTGTCACAAAAGATTCGGAGCAGGAAGGAGAAGTGGGTTATCCCATAAAAACCGTTTTTGCGTATCTTGCTGCACGCAAGCGCGTTTATCTGACGCTTTTTTTAGGGGCTTCCATGAAAGCCATAGCGGGATATGGCAACGGTGCCTGGTATCCGGAGTTTTTGCACAGAAAATATGAAATGTCCAAGGGCGATATTGGCATGATTTATGGTTTGATTTACCTTAGCGCTGGTAGCATAGGTATTATGTTAGGTCCCTGGGTTGCCAATAAACTCGCTGATCGTGGATATAAAGATGCGTATATACGCACCATATTTATCGCCTGCATTGGTGCACTACCTTTTTCAGTTATCGCGCCATTGGCAGGAGATGCGACGATAACGCTGGTTCTTTTATGGTTCGCAACATTTTTTGGCAGTGCTTATCTTGGTTTAATGGCGGCATCCTTTCAGGTCATCACGCCCAATCGAATGCGGGGTCAAACCACCGCGATCTACATATTTATCACAAATATCATTGGCATGGCCCTGGGAACCAGCATTATTGCGATATTTACCGACTTCGTTTTTCAGGATGAAGGGGCATTGCACTACTCAATAGCGACGGTTAGTGTTATTTTTTATCCCTTGGCCATTATATTTTTCTGGTTCTGTATGCCGGCATATCGGGACGCCATTGATGAATCGAGTCAATGGCAAAAAGGTGGCGCGGTGCTGGAGACAGCCAAATGATTCTGGATAAGTTATTTGTCCGGAAAATTAAATTGTCCTAATACACAAAGGGGAAAGACACTATGCGGGCAGCAATATTTCGACAGGCTCATGAACCTCTGTCAATTGAAACCATCAGTATCGATAAGCCCAAGGATCAGGAGGTTCTGGTTCGTACCGTAGCGTCGGGTGTCTGTCACAGTGATTTACATTTTATCGATGGTGATTTAAAAGCTGGCAAACGCCCAATGGTCCTCGGCCACGAGGCGGCAGGTGTTGTTGAACAGGTTGGTAGTGCCGTTACCCTGGTTAAACCAGGAGATCATATTGTTGCCTGTTTGTCTGGTTTTTGCGGTAGCTGCCGCTTGTGCCTGAGTGGGCATCCGAACCTGTGTGAAGCACGTTATGTGGCCAGAGGGCGGGGCTCTGAATCCCGGCTTAACCAGGATGGCGAAAAATTAATTCAATTTGCGGATATCGCCAGTTTTGCCGAGCAGATGTTGCTGCATGAAAACTCCATTGTAAAAATTGATCGGGAAATTCCCCTGGATCGTGCGGCACTGGTTGGTTGTGGTGTGCTGACCGGTGTAGGGGCAGCCCTGCGGACTTCCGGGTTGGAAGCTGGCCAGACGGTCGCTGTATACGGTTGTGGTGGCGTGGGTTTGTCCGTCATCCAGGGTGCACTTATTGCAGGAGCTAGTCGCATCATTGCTATCGATCAGTTCCAGTCGAAATTAACCATGGCCAGTGAGGCAGGTGCGACGGATTGTATCGATGCAACCGAGGGCAATGCTGTAGAACAGCTCCGCGAACTGACAAAGGGTTTGGGTGTGGATCATGCCTTTGAAGCGGTTGGTTCTCCTGCATTGATCCGTCAGGCCATTGAGTCACTGGCGACCCATGGTACGGCCACCATTGTTGGTGTTCCGCCTGACGGAGCGATGATCGAATTCCCATTCAGTGCTGTGCGCCCTGAGTGCAAGGTCCAGACCTCTCGCATGGGTTCAAACAGATTTCGAACGGATATACCACTGTATCTGGAGTTTTATCGGCAGGGGCGTCTTAAGCTCGATGACATGGTCAGTAGAAGAGGTCGGTTGGAAGATGTTAATGAAGCGTTTCGTGCCATGAAAGCCGGTGAAGTGGCACGCAGTGTGCTTATGTTTGATTAAGTAGTTTGATTAAGTAGTTTGATTAAGTAGTTTGATTAAGTAGTTTGATTAAGTAGTTTGATTGAGTAGTTTATGGATATATCGTCAGCCGATCTCCTATTGGGAATAAGCGAGTTTTCCATTGGGCTGGCCGGGTTTTCAGGCATTGTTGCGGCACTGGCGCATCGCTCCGGAAATTGGGTCCAGGTAGATCGGTACCGGATTGGAAATTTGCTATATTCAGGACTTTCGCCTGGCTTTTTGGCCTTTTTTGCATTGGGACTGAATGCCTCTGACATTGAGCCAGACATCACCTGGAAATTCAGTGCTGGCACACTGGCACTGGTCCTTAGCTATGGCATGTTCGTCACCGTTTACGGTCGCAAAAAACTACCTGATAAAGAACGTGTCTTAATCAGTATCCCGGTTTTTTATATACAAAGGATGATCTCGCTGATCGCCTTGGTGTTTCAGCTGATTGCCATATTTGGCCTTTATAGCGAATATATCTTCACCATTTTCTATTTTGGCTTGGTCGCACAACTTTTTGTGGCAACGATCCAATTTGTCCGCATAATTTTTGTAAGACCAAAAATCGATGATTCCTAGTGGCTTTTACAAATTGAAAAACCCAATAAAAAAGCCCTGCTGATGCAGGGCTTTTTCTCTTCAAGAACTGTAAGTTACTATTTCAGGACCACACTCATTCCAGGTAAGCACTTAAGGTCAGGCCGTAGGTGCGTCCAATAGTAAGAAAGGTACTATAACTGCCGGTTTGTAAGGGTGTATTCGCGACAACGTTTCGTCGAATAGTATTACCGAGGTTCCGACCCCATACCGTTGCGGTATATTTACCCTCCGGTGATGTCAGAGCAATTTGAGAGTTCCATTTGTTAAATGCACCCCTCTCTTTTTCTGGTCGCAGATCAGATCCGGTATTCACCTGGCCAACAAAGGACCAGTTTACATTAAATGCATAGCTCCAATCAGTGCCGGGCAACGTGTCCTCAATAAACAGGGCGGTGCTGCTTTGCCAGTACGGAGACAGATTCAGCCGCCTGCCTGAGATATCAGTTCCAAGGGTATCAACGGGAATAGGTTCATCCGTACCGTAGCGCGCATTGGCATAGGTGACTCCCATTGAAAGCGTGATGCTATCGCTCATTGCCCACAACGTTTCCAGCTCAACGCCTTTGGAGGTGACTTCTTTTACATTGGTAATGAAAAAACCCAGGCCGGTAAAAGTATTGAGCTGGAAATCATCAAAGGTTGTGTGAAAGGCTGCGGTATTCACGATCAGTGCACCATCCAAAAATGTACCTTTAAGCCCAAGTTCATAGCTGAGTGAAGTTTCTGGGTCAAAGGTGACACCCTCCAGAACCACTGCCTGTTGATCCAAATTAAACCCGCCGGCTTTATAGCCGCGTGAAACCCCTGCATAAGTATGGAGGTTTTCGCTTAGCTGGTAGGCTACTTTTGCAGTGCCGGTCCACTCATTTTCCTTGACCTTCTGCTTAAAGCTTGGATTGTTGCAAAAGGACCCGAAAGGACCGGCAACGGCTGTCGAGCACATTGGATCGTGGATTAGCGGTGCACCAACGGCGGCACCGTTAATGATACCACTGCCCGTTTTTTCTTCATGCGAATATCTCAGGCCCAGGGTAAATGCCAAAGCTTCCGAGGCATGCCAGGTATTGTGTGTGAATAAGGACCAGCCTTCTGTTTTGGTTTTAAAGTCCGAATCATAGCCCTGGTTAAGCGTATGGCCTGGCACTTCTTCGCGTCCTGCAGGATTGCCGCTAACTAATGATGCCAGTGCTGTTGCGCTGACGCCGCCCGTAAATAGAAGACTAACATAAGCCGGTCCAGCTGTTGAAAAGGCTACTATTTCATCGGAGGACATGTCTTCTGAGTAAATATACGCACCAAAAAACCAGTCAATATCATCGGTTGAGCCAATCAGATGAAATTCCTGACTGAAGTTTTCAAAGGGATTGGTGGTATCGAGTGTGCTCAGTATATCGGCTGATGAAAAGTCAGGATCCACGCCACGATGCATGTCGAACTCACGATAGGCCGTCAGAGATTTAAATGAGATGTCGTCGTTGATATCCCAGCTAACTTCCACGGAAATACCCTTATCCTTAATATCTGTAAAGGGTGGAAAATTTACCCCTACCTGGGGATCCTTATCCTTTTCAAAAATGTGTTGAACACCCCCAATAGCGCTTACAACAGGTTCGCGGGAACCAACTTCGGTAAAGACTGCGACACAGCATTCCTCTTCCTTTTCGCTATAGTCGAGAATGACCCGTACTTCGAGCTCGTCCGAAGGTGCCCATAGAGCCTGGCCCTTCAGGATATAACGGTTTTTGTCACTGTAAACCTCGTCGGTATTAACGTCCTCTACATATCCGTCTCTTTCGGCCCATGCATAGGAAAACCTGAACGCCAGTTCATCATTGGCATCAGCATTGAAAAAACCTTTTACATTGATAAAATCCAAATTTCCCGCTGATACTTCTATGCGCGCATTTTTCTCAAATTGGGGTTTGTTGGTCACCACATTGACAGCCCCTGCCACGGTATTTTTACCGAACAGTGTGCCCTGTGGGCCACGCAGGATTTCAATTCTTTCGATATCGCCCAAATCCGAAAATGCCTGGCCTGCACGACTTCGATAAACACCGTCAATAAAGGTACCCACAGCAGCTTCCAGGCCCGGATTACTGCCTGCGGTGCCTACACCACGGATTCGAATGGATCCACCTTGCCCCGAATTGGTGGATTGCTGGATGGCTACGCTGGGTGATATTTCGGCGAGGGCATCAAATTCGGTAATGCCGCGACGGGCTAATTCCTCTCCACCAAAAGCGCTCACGGCTATGGGTACGTCTTGTACCGATTCTTCCCGCTTGGTAGCGGTGACGATAACCTCTTCAATGATTCGCTCACTGGCAGCAAATACTGTGTTAAAAGATAGAGTAGAAAATAACCCTATTATTATTATGAATAGTTTTTTTCTCTTAATCATTTCAATCCCTTGTATTTTTTATTATTTATTAGAATAGGGATTGTGAGGTTGGGACCGCAAACCATACTGCAACCGATAGCGCTTTCAGCGCGTGCGCATTGAAAATACCATGCCCGGATTACATGTTTGATAGGAAATTGCGCGGAAACACTCAAATAATGCTGCAAATGAATAATTACAAAGTGTTGCCTCAACAAACCCTGAAATTTACCAAATTGCTTAGTCCTCTTAGTGGGAGTTATATTTCGAGTGTATGTCATAGCTGTAACAAAATCAAAGCGTTGATTTTGGGTGTGTTGATAGCGCATATACGTATATATCCTGTGCTTGAGGGGTGGATTGGCAAGGTGAAAATATTTCATTGTTGGAAGAGTCGAACTCACTCCCGTAGAGGGCTTTTACGGTGATAATGCGCACTTCATAAGTGCTTAATAGACTGGGTATTCCTTAGTCCAGGTGTTAGTTAATTTGAAAGCGGCACGTCATAACACACTCAAATGCTTGTTGTCGCAAGTAGTTGTGGCAAATTGTTACAGTGAATAGCAGGTAGGAAAAAAATGCAGATAAAACTGGCAGAACTCTCGGAAATAGATGACGTGCTTGCACTTCATTATAAGTATCAGGTTGACTCGATTCCCGAGGTAGATAAAAAGGATGGGTTCGTAACTACACCATTTACCAAAGCAGAGTTGACGGATTTGGCGATCAAAGAAAAAGGTTTGTTTATAGCGAAAAAAAATGGGCGTGTGATTGCCTACGTTATGGCAGCTTCCTGGGAGTTTTGGTCAGCCTGGCCAATATTTGAGTTTATGATAAAGGATTTACCCAAGCTCAAATATCATGATCAAATATTGGATACTGACAATTCGTATCAATACGGCCCGGTATGTATTGATACGAGCGTTAGAGGAAGCGGCATACTGGAAAAAATATTTGCTTTCGCAAAAGAAGCGATGTCAGAAAGATATACAATTTTGGTGACCTTTGTGAACAAAACCAATACTCGATCTTATGCTGCACACAGTAGGAAGCTGGGGCTGGATGTATTGCAAGAATTCGAGTTTAACAATAATCGCTATTATGAAATGGCTTGTCTTACAGCAAATCGCATTTAGTCGGTAGATGTGCTGGGGGTGTTCGACAGTTCAATAAATAAATCGTGAAGTGACGCGCCTGTTACCCGGGTGACTTTTTTGACCTGAATGCCAGAATAATGATATATGTTAATGCTAACTGATTAATAGTGGAGAGACAGATGCAGCCTAAGCATATATTGGATGGGTACCGGGTTCTGGATTTTTCACAGGTTATCGCAGGCCCCATGGCGACGCGTATGATGGCAGAGATGGGTGCAGAGGTGATCAAGATAGAGCTGCTACCGGCGGGCGATTCCTCTCGTCATTTGCCCTACCGTCGAGATGGCCGAAGCGCCTATTTCGTGCAGCAGAATCGCGGTAAAAAGAGCCTTTGCATTGATGCTAAAACAGATGAGGGACGTGCAGTATTGGAGGAGTTAATACCGCAATGTGATGTGCTGGTTGAGAATTTCGCTCCCGGTGCCATGGCACGTATGGGGTTTGATTACGAAAATGTAAAACGCATGAACCCTGAGATTATCATGTGCTCAATTTCGGGCTTTGGTCAGAGTGGCCCGCTTGCAGAACTACCGGGGTACGATTTTATTGCAGCTTCATATGCCGGCGTTATTGACCTGATCGGAAAACCGGATGAGCCACCGGTATTTCCTATGTTGGCGATAGGAGATGCCAGTACCGCCGTGCATGCCTTGGCGGCTATTAATGGTGCCCTGTTGCATAAAGAGCGCACGGGTCGTGGCCAACATCTGGATATCTCCTTACTCGATACCTATTTTAATAAGCAGGAAATTTCTGTGCAGGCCTATAGTGCCAGTGGCGGTAGCCTGTTGCCCAGACGCTCTGGCTCTCATCACTATTTACTTTGTCCTTTGGGCGTATATAAGGGCCGGGACCACTATTATTTTATCATGGCTGATTGGGCTAAAGTTTGCGTTTTAATTGGGCGCCCAGAACTGGTTGATGATCCACGCTTCGCCTCCGTCACAGCGCGTCTTGAAAATTTGCAGGGGGTTATTGATGCCATAGAAGGTTGGCTTGGTGAGCATTCAGATAAAGAGGTGCTGGGCGCATTTGCCGATGCGCATTTACCCATTGCGCCGATACTCACTGTGCCCGAAGCGATGCAGCATCCGCATTTGATAGAGCGGGGTATTGTGCGTGAAATTGAAGACAGGGTGCTGGGAAAGTTTTCCGTACCAGGTATGCCGTTACGATTTTCAGAGTTCCCGGAGCAACCTGATCTCATAGCCCCCTTTCGAGGCGAGCACAATAGAGAGATTCTGAGCGAGGTGCTTGGCTATTCTGCTGATCGCCTTGACCGTCTTGAAAAAGACGCCGTTCTGGGCGCTGAAGCCTATGAATAAAGTGGTCAAATTTCAGGTATTTTGATAACCATGTAAAGCGAAAAGGGTAGTTTGAGTTTGCCCTATACCTGGCAGGTACCGGGTAATTTTATTGCCCGGCGATATTTCAATAAGCGGAGGTAGGCGCTCTGCTTTCTACCATGGCTATAACAGGTTATGATCAAACGCATGGATAAATTAGAAGAATTTCGTATAGAAACAAGACAGTGGCTTGCTGAAAATTGCCCCCAGAGTGTCCGTAAACCGGGATTTATTCCCTGGGGTAGCCAGAAAATGAAACTCAAGGCAGACACCCAGACCTGGCTGGATCTTATGATCGGCAAGGGCTGGACGGTGCCCACCTGGCCAAAGGAATATGGTGGTGCCGGTCTTAGCAGAGAGCAATATATGGTGCTGATGCAGGAAATGCGCAGCATCAACGCGCGCGCGGCGTTGACTGGACGTGGCGTGAATTATATTGGCCCGACGGTGTTGGAATTTGGAACCGACGAACAAAAAGCTAAATGGTTGCCAACGTTTGCCAAAGGCCAGGGGGGTTGGTGCATGGGTTATAGCGAACCTGCCGCTGGCAGTGATCTTGCCAATTTGCAGCTGCGCTGCGTGGATGAAGGTGACGTTTATCGTCTGAATGGTATGAAGACCTGGACCTCGGATGGTATATACGGAGACTGGATTTTTTGCCTGGTCAGAACGGATACCGAAAAACCGAAACATGACGGTATTAGTTTAGTGCTGGTCAATATGGATCAGCCAGGTGTTGAAGTCAGGCCTATTCAACTGATCAGTGGTGATTCGCCTTTTTGTGAGACATTTTTTGATGATGCCATCGCGGATAAAGGCGACATGATTGGTCCAAAAAATAAGGGTTGGTCGGTTGGCAAGCGCCTCTTGCAATATGAACGTTCCGTGCATGGTGGTGTCAATACCAGTGGCGCCCAGGTAGTCGAAAAACGGCAGTCCATAGCGGAAATAGCTAAAACTTATATTGGCGTGAATGCTGAGGGTAAAATAAATGACGAAGCCTTCCGCACGCGCTTGTTAAAACTCGAAATGAACGACCGTGCCTACAAACTAACGCAGCAGCGCGTCATTGCAGAAACGAAAGCCAGCGCTCCGGCACTGGCAACCTCAATCCTTAAAGTGGGGATGGCTGAATTTGCCAAAGAGCGAACAGAGGTATTGCTGGAGGCAATGGGCTCTCAAGGCCTGGGTTGGGAAGGTGATGCTTTTACGGATAAAGAAATACGCGCTACGCGAGACTGGTTACATACGCGAGCGGTTTCCATCTATGGTGGAACCAGTGAAATTCAACGGAATATCATTGCTAAGCGTGTGTTGGGCCTGCCTGATTAGTATTACGGCACCGCGTCTTAATACGTGTAGCTGTGGCGGCTGATTTATAGTGGAGCAGACGTTTTCAGATGGTTTGCCAGCTTGTGAATTTTAAGGCCGCATAGGCAGTTCGATACAAGTCTTCTGTATCCGGGCTCTATAAAAAGGTCTCCATCAAAAGGGCCTCATCAAAAGGGCCCTATGCAAGCTTCATACAAGATCCCTGGAAGGGTTCCATGCAATCAGCTGCTTAAAACTCTATGAGCACCAAGTGAGTACTAAAAATGAACGATACGAAAGTAGAACATAAAGACCAACCCATTCGTCCTGCGGCGACCGTCATCATCGTTAGGGATGCACAACCGCAATACGAAATATTCATGCTACGCAGAACTAACCAGGCAGCGTTTGCTGGTGGCATGTATGTTTTCCCCGGAGGTCGTGTGGATGATCATGATCATAGTACGGACTATAGTCCACTTCACCGGCCGCCATTGGACGCGCAGCAATTGCAGCGTGATGCCTTGGGCGAAGATTGGCGTGCCTATTGGATTGCTGGCATTAGAGAAACCTTTGAAGAATCAGGTTTCCTGCTGGCCTATGATAATCAGGGTAAAATCATTGAATTTAATGATGATAACCAATCGCGATTCGACCAGTATCGCGAACAGATTCACAGTGGTGATATTAGTTTGCTGGATATTTGCCAGACCGAGAATCTAACTTTAGCCATAGACCTTATTCATTTTTATAATCGCTGGATTACACCCCTTGGCCGGCCCAGGCGATTTGATACCCGCTTTTTTATCACCCAGGCACCTGGTGTTCAGTCCGGCCAACATGATGGCCATGAAACCGTAGATAGTATTTGGATTTCCCCGGATAAAGCGCTTGAGATGCATGCCAGCAAAGAGCTGGGGCTCATGGGTGTTACGGAGAAACAGCTAAGGACTTTTGCCAAGCACAATACGGCACAAGATTTCTTGCAGATGGCAGCAGGCAATGATGAATTTCCTACATTCAGGCCGGTATTGCCAGGTAAATAAATTATTCTTAAACTGCTCTAAATGGAGTGACAATGATTACAGTTCACGGTGTGCCTCTTTCTCCTTTTGTTCGCAAAGTATTATATGTATTGGAGCATAAACAACTCGAATATACCTTGAACCCGGTTTTCCCCGGGGCAGGTGACGAAGCATTTGCAGCGATTAGCCCCTTGGGTAAGATACCTGTATTGGAACACGACGGTTTTGCCATTGCAGATTCGAGTGTTATATGCCGCTATCTGGAGAGTCAGTTTCCGACAAACCCCATATACCCAAATGATCTCAAACAGCAAACAACCGCGTGCTGGCTCGAAGAGTTTGCTGATACCAAACTAATTGAAGCTTGTGGAACTATATTCCGGCAGCGGTTTTTAAACCCGAAAATGATGAATCAGCCCTGCGATGAAGCGGTAGTAGATGATGCGATAAATAATTTGTTACCGCCATTACTTAGCTATCTTGAGTCGGTCACGCCTGCCACAGGTGTGCTCGTTGGTGAACAAATCAGTATCGCGGATATTGCTGTCATTACGTGCTTTGTTCAGGTCAGCTATGCTGATTATGAAGTGGATGCAAGTGCTTATCCTAAATTGCGTGCTTATGTAGACCGTAGTATGGGCAACGAAATATTGGCTAAGCTAATGCTGACAGAAAAGCAGATGCTTGCCGGTTAGGTGCTTTTAAACGAGGTGCCCTGTAAGGGGCACGAAATATGAAAACGATCTTGAAATGTCAGAAAGACAAGTTTTTACTCAATAGAAAAACAGCCTATCTCAATTGTGCATACATGAGTCCACAAATGAAAAAAGTGGAAAATGCGGGCAAAAAAGCGCTGCGATTGAAAAGGCAACCCGATCAGGTATCTGGCGCGGATTTTTTCAAAGAGTCAGATATTGCCCGATCACTCTTCTCAGGATTGATTAACAATCCAACACACAACCGTGTTGTTTCTATTCCGTCTGTTTCCTATGGCATGGCGAATGTAGTAAACAATCTGCGTATTTCCAAAGGGGAAAATGTTGTTGTGATCGGGGATCAATTTCCAAGTAATGTGTATCCGTGGATGACTTTTTGCAGTGAACATGGCGCTAAATTGATCACGGTTTCCGCTCCGGATACTTTTAAAAATAGAGGGGAAAAATGGAACGAGTCTATTCTGGATACCATAAACTCCAGTACGGTTGCTGTTAGTCTGGGTCATGTTCACTGGGTTGACGGGACATTATTTGATTTAGTCAACATCCGAAAAAAATGCAGTGAGTTTGGTGCAGCATTAATCATTGATGGGACGCAATCGGTTGGTGCCTATCCTTTTGACGTGGAAGTGATTCAACCGGATGCGCTAATTGTTGCCACATACAAATGGCTATTTGGGCCATATAGTATGGGCATGGCCTATTATGGCGAGAGATTTGATGGGGGCAGTCCCATCGAGCAGAGCTGGATAAACCGTTTGGGTAGTGAGGATTTTTCCGGTTTGGTTAATTATCAAGAGCAATATCATGAAGGTGCGCTGCGATACGAAGTAGGCGAGCATAGTAATTTTATGCTAAAACCTATGATGAATGCCTCAATGAGACAGATCGGTAGATGGAAAGTTGAGAACATTCAAAGCTATTGTCACGCACTGGTAGCACCTTATCTGGAGGAGATTAGTAGCCTGGGATTGTACATTGAAAAACAATCAAGCAGAGGGGCGCATTTGTTTGGCATTAAAATTCCGGAAGATAAAATGGAAAAATTGCAAACAACACTAAAGGTTAATCGTGTCAGTGTTTCTATTAGAGGCAGTTTTATGCGGGTGGCACCCCATGTTTACAATGACGAAAGAGATATGAATAAATTGCTACGTGCTTTGAAGTCCGCAGTCGAGTAAGCCGAACGCATAATACAATATTCGCTAACAATCATTGCACCATTATTAATGGGCAGGAGAAATAATAATGAAGGATGTACAAGGTAAGACTGCATTTATAACCGGTGGGGCCAGTGGTATGGGCTTGGGTATGGCGCGTGCATTTTTGGATGCTGGCATGCAGGTTATGATTGCGGATATTGATGCGGAGAATCTGAAAAAAGCTGAGGTGGAATTGCAGCAAGGTGGCGCAAAAGTTTCCAGTGTTGTTTGCGATGTGACCAAAGAGCAATCAGTGTTTGATGCGGCAGATAAAACCGTAGAGGAATTCGGCAAGGTACATGTTTTGTGTAATAACGCCGGGGTAGGCGCGGGTGGTTTTTTTGATGAACTATCCCAAAGCGATTGGGATTGGGTAACCGCAGTCAATCAGATGGGGGTACTCTACGGTATTCGTGCATTTTTGCCAAAAATCAAATCCCATGGCGAGGGCGGGCATGTGGTTACTACCTCCTCAATGGCAGGTCTGGTGAATTCTGGCGCCGGTTGGGGACCCTATAATTCTACAAAATATGCCGTTGTGGCGATGAGTGAGGTACTTTATAGCGAACTCAAAGGCATCAATATTGGTTGTTCTGTTCTATGTCCTGGTGCAGTGGCTACCAACATTGGTAAAGCGGGTAGACACCGTCCGTCTGAATATGGCAAGTCGGAGCGCAAACTCATTGTTTCGGGTGATGGCAGTGCCGTGAATCCATTATTGGCAAAAGGCCTGAATCCTAATATTGTGGGCAAGCTGGTACTTGAAGGAATTCAGCAAGACGAGTTTTATATTTTTACTGATCCACGCTTACAGTCCTCCGTCGATCGTCGCTTTGAGCGCATCAAGAGGGGATTCGAGTGGTCTGCACGCAGCCGTGCTTTGGTGGATACAAACTCACCGGGAAGCATTAAGGATGGTGCATAAAACCGATGCTCACCGTAGTAGTAGCGTTGGTACTTGTGAAGAGCGAAGCACATCGGAGGTTTTACTGCCGAACAGGGCGCTGCGCAGCGGTGAATGGTTGTAGGCTCCCATCACCAGAAGATCTATTTTTTGCTCCAGAATAGCGGTACCAATGACTGTTTCCGCATCACCGGGTACCAATGCTGAGGTCGTTTCGAATCCGGTTGATTGCAGCCGGTTGATGGCCCACTCTAACTGTTTACTTGCGTCAGAATTTTTTTTGCCAGACATTAAAATGTGAATGGGCAGTCCTTGTAGCAGGGGTGTGGTGGCTATCTTTTCTATACCTTTACGCGTGGTGATGCCGCCATCGAAGGCAACCATTACTCGTTGTATGGGTTTAAAAGGGTAGTTTACGGCGAGTATGGGGCGGTGCAGGGCACGAACTACGCGTTCCAGGTTACGGCCCAGATCGCGGTGGCTGGTTTCAGCAGATTTACCACGACGTCCCAGTATGAATAGCCTGACATTGGCTTGTTGTTCAACAAGTGTTTCTTCGAGTTCTCCATGGCGTTGGCGAACATCAACTTCGGGAGCACCGACAGCTAAAGCGCGTTGGCGAAGTTCGTTGAGGAACAGGCGACCCTGTTCTCGGGCTGCTTTAGTGCGAATTTGGTCTTCGTCTGATAATTGGTTGAGTAGTTTCTCTTGGGCATTCACACCAATGGCACCGCTATGGTCGTCGCTGGCGCTAAATTCCGGGTGACGATCGATGACGTGTAATAGTTCCAGTGCTACGTTGAGTTGACGTGCGGCCCAGGCGCCGTAATCGGTCACATACTCGGCGAACTTTGATTGGTCAACACAGGCCAGAACTCGATTTTCAGTATTCATTATCATGCTCCGCTTCAGTGGCCCATTAGTCGTTCGACAGCATCGGGTTTGTCGTGCACGGCAAACCGGTCAACCATGGTGGCGCTGGCTTCATTCAGCCCGATCACTTCAACCTCGGTGGCCTCACGACGAAATTTGACCACAGCTTTATCCAGCGCACTGATAGCGGTTATATCCCAGAAATGTGCCCGACTCACATCTATGCGTACCTTCTCGATCACTTCCCGGAAGTCGAAAGCATTGGTAAATGCTTCGGCAGAGGCAAAAAATACCTGGCCAGTGACCCGATAGGTGCGCATGCGGCCTTCATCTTCTGACTTGGAACCGATATGTAATACCTGACCCACTTTGTGGGCAAAGAAAAAGCCTGAAAGCAGCACGCCGACCAGGACGCCCTTAGCCAGGTCATGGGTAGAGACAGTCACTATTACCGTGGCAAGCATTACCACACTGGAACTTTTGGGATGATCACCAAGGTTGCGAAAAGACTCCCAGTTAAATGTGCCGATGGAGACCATGATCATCACCGATACCAGTGCAGCCATCGGGATCATGGCGACGTAATCTCCAATAAATACCACCATGACTAATAGGAACAATCCGGCAGCCAGGGCAGAAAGGCGCCCGCGTCCCCCTGATTTTACATTGATTACCGACTGCCCGATCATGGCGCATCCGGCCATACCGCCCAAAAACCCGGAGGCAATGTTGGCGACTCCCTGGCCCATGCATTCACGGCTTTTATTGCTGGTGGTATCTGTTAATTCATCAACGATTGAAGCCGTCATCATTGATTCGAGTAGCCCAACCACAGCCAGTGTTGCGGACACGGGTAGTACAATCCAGAAGGTTTCCAGGGTAAATGGAATATCTGGCAGAAGGAAGATGGGCAGGCTATCAGGTAGCTGACCCATATCGCCAACAGTGCGAATATCCAGGCCCAGGCTTATTGATACGCCAGTGAGTACTGCGATGGCCATGAGCGGTGAAGGCACTGCCCGGGTGATGTAGGGAAACAGATAAATAATGCCCAGGCCGGCTGCAACCATGGCATACACTTCCCAGGTGACATTGGTTAACTCGGGTAACTGCGCCATAAAAATGAGGATGGCCAGGGCATTTACAAACCCGGTGACCACCGAGCGGGAGACAAATCGCATAAGCGTGCCTAATTTGAGCATGCCGGCAATAATTTGTAATACGCCAGTGAGAATAGTCGCTGCCAGCAGATATTGCAGACCGTGCTCCTTCACCAGTAGAACCATTACCAAGGCCATGGCTCCGGTGGCTGCTGAGATCATACCCGGTCGGCCCCCGGTAAAGGCGATCACGGAGGCAATACAGAAGGAGGCATATAATCCTACTTTGGGGTCAACACCGGCAATAATTGAAAAGGCGATGGCCTCAGGAATTAAAGCCAGAGCCACCACAAGGCCGGCAAGTAGGTCGTTACGGACATTGGCGAACCAGTCCTGACGCAGAGATTTCATGCTGGGCATATATCCATTAGATAAAGAAATTGTAGCGGCGTTTCAAGAATACGAGAACGCAAATGCGGAGAATAAGCGAAATGACATACATTTACGACTAAAGGAGTGCTTGCAGCTGGCAAAATGGCAAATTTAGGTATGAAAAGCGCTTCATATTAGACGGGCGAACTGCATTGCGGTACCGGCCAAATTAACCACAAGTGCAGCCAATGATATTGGCAAATTTATCTATATCACCATGAGCTATCCGGTTTAATTTTATTGAAGCGTGAGAGCGATAGAGTGAAAAACACATAAAAATGGCCCATACACCACCCGTGAAAGACCATGTATTGGCCTGAATCGAAATTCTGTGTATCAATACCAGAGCCAGTAAGGAAAACCCGCCTGCTGTTAGGCTTGCCTCTAGTAAAAAGGCTAAACGCAAACGATCTCCACTTTCCCAGGTACCATGACTCCTGCTACCAAAAACGCCGGTAAATCCTGCAAGCGCAGATTTTGATTGAGCCGCAAGGCAGAGTAACCCATTCTCGAATATTACAGGTAATGACCGCTATAGAACTGATACATCTAAAATACCTAGTTGGCTAAGCGCTTTATTACTTGCTTTCCCAAGGCCATCATATGGACTTGATCAGGCCCATCTGCCTGCCGACACCATCTCGCATAATTGAATGCTTCTGCCATAGGGTAGTCTGCCGTTAAACCACCAGCACCATGTATTTGCATGCAACGATCGATAACTTTTTGCGCCATCAGAGGCACTGTAATTTTGGCGGCGGCAATATAATCCCTGGCATCCTTCGCGCCTAACTCATCTATTCGACGCGCGGTTTTCAGAGTTAACAGTCTTGCTTGTTCAATTTCACAAAATGACTTCGCAATGTCTTCGAGCACTGATTGGTGATCTGAAAGCGTTCGGCCAAATGTTTCTCTACTAACAGAACGGCGGCAGGCAAATTCAAGCGCTCTTTGTGCACAGCCAATCAAACGCATGCAATGGTGGATACGCCCTGGTCCCAGGCGACCCTGGGAAATCTCAAAACCTCGACCTTCACCAAGAAGAATATTTTCCTTTGGTACTGTGACATTTTCGAACAACAGCTCAGCATGTCCCAGTGGTGCATCGTCATAACCAAGTGTGGTAAGTGGCCTTATTACGGTTACGCCCGGTGTATCTTTAGGCACGAGAATCTGACTTTGCTGCAAATGGCGGTTGGGATTATGTGGGTCTGACTTGCCCATCACGATAAATATTTTTGTTCGCTCGTAGGGGGCATTGGTAATAAACCACTTTCTGCCGTTGATAACATAGTT
The DNA here is from genome assembly GCA_019090385.1 of Pseudomonadales bacterium. Classification (GTDB taxonomy): domain Bacteria; phylum Pseudomonadota; class Gammaproteobacteria; order Pseudomonadales; family Azotimanducaceae; genus DC-out156. The sequence continues at coordinate 51,278 of JAHRWB010000025.1, forward strand.
ATCGCCTTTCCGCTCAATTCGGGTTCTAACATTGGTTGCGTCACTCGAAGCAACATCAGGTTCAGTCATGGCATAGGAGGAGCGGATGTCGCCATTCAATAATGGCTGCAACCATTTTTCCTTTTGTGCTTCGGTCCCGTATTTCAGGAAAACTTCCATATTGCCTGTATCCGGAGCATTGCAATTAAATACTTCCGGGCTCCATAGCACGCGACCCATGATTTCAGCAAGAGGGCTATATTGTTCGTTCGTGAGGCCACCATGGTTCGCTGGCATCCACAGGTTCCATAGCCCCAAATTGCGCGCTTTCTCTTTTAAGGTTTCCATCAGGGGAACGGTGGAAAAGCGGTCGTCCAAGCCATCCAATTGTTCGTGGTATAAGGCTTCATTAGGATAAATATTGGCATCCATAAACGCCAATAGTTGTTGTTTTATCTGCTCGACATCAGAGGATGAAGCGACCATTTTTTACTCCAGGTTTCTTGTATTCATGTTATTGATCTGGCTGCGTGAGCGATGCCGGACAGGTAAACTCTGTCTCCGGTGCAAAGTGTAAAGGATGTGATCAGTACATGCTCATGCCAATTGGTGCCCCGACCAGGATTCGAACCTGGGACCTGCCCCTTAGGAGGGGGCCGCGCTATCCAGCTGTGCCATCGGGGCTATGTTTAAAGAGTGCTATTGTTCCTTAGTAGACCATTGTATTCAATTTATTGTTCGTTTGTATTGGCATTGTGACGATTAGTGGAACTAGTGGGTTTGGGCGATTTGGGGGCGCTTGTCCTGCCGATAAAGGTATCCAGTACCTTGTCCTTGGGAAAACTTTCCAGTCGTCGTGTTTTAATAGGTTTTCCGGTTTTTAGCGTGAAAGTGTAAGTTCTTGCACCTGATTTATCTTTATACTTATAAGTGTTGATATTATTTAGCGATATCACTTTTAAATGTTTCTGTGCTTGCCCATCCAAAATATACAAATCATGGTTGGTTAATAACCATTCATCATTTTTGAGGGCAACCATGAAGGCACTTTTATCAAGTTTATGGTTTTGGGTAATGACGCCATACATAGAGCGCATATCCGTCAAGAAACTGTTTACGAAGTAATCTCTGCTTTTATTACCTTCTCTCTGGTGCTCAGTCCCCAAAAAGTTCATTTCACCCTTTGCCCATGCTTGACGTGTACTAAGCAAAAACTCTTTTAAGGTATCAATCTGCGGCTCTCCAATGCAGGTATTTATATTCTGCCTTGAGTTTGACGTAACTATGCAATTGCTGGCCCTGATGCTTTCTATAGCAGCCTGTGCACTTAGCTCAGAGAGATATTCGTAAAATTTTACCTGGTCGGCGGCTGTCGTTTCTCCGCCAAAGCCAGGTACCATCGAAACCCCTACACCCTTTCCGCTGGGAGATATACTGGCCATCTGTTTGGCGGATATGCGTGCTTGTGTGTAGGCTAAAGACATCACAAGTGCTCCTGCCAGTGCGGTTTTAATTTTTCCCTTTATGGCCTTTTTTTTAGCTTTTATTTTAGCCTGGTCATATTGTTTGGCTGCGGTTTGATAGTATTTAGCTGCAGTTTCATAGAGCTCTCCAGCTTCTTGTTGCCTGTCGCTTCTGGCGTAGTGCTCGGCAATCATATGCACCAGGTTAGCGGATGCGTAAACATCATCTTCGCTACCTGTGACCGCGAGGGGTAGGGCGCCACGTTCTACCAGTTGTAAGGCAAGTTCTGTATGGCCTTTGCTGGCAGCGATAAATAACGAGGTCCTGCCATCACTATCCATTGCATTGATATCTGCACCACCTTCAAGGAGCAGGATGGTACTTGTACTGTGGCCACTTCTGGCAGCCGCTGTGATGGCACTGTCTTGTAACTCAAAAGTGGACGTTTGAATATTGGCATGTTTATCAATCAGCAGTTCAATGATCGCATCCTGCCCATTTCTGGCGGCAAGGATTAAGGCAGTATTTCCAACAGAGTTCACGGCGTTGATATTTGCACCCTGTGCTATTAGATATTTCACCATATCCAGCTTGCCAGTGAGAGCGGCTAACATTAAGCCGGTGGATTGATATCGGTCCGTGCCATCCACGTTTACACCACCGGATACGAGTAGTGTTGCTAGTTCAATATTTCCATTGGCAGCAACCGAAGGCAGTACTGCTAAATTATCTATATCTACGCCGGTGAGTTTGGCCCCGTTCTGTATCAGATATTTGACAATTTCCATACGATTGTTAAGTGCTGCAAAATACAAAACACTGGCATTTTCCAACTCAGGTTTATAGTAGGGTGTCATACCGTTGGATGCTGTTACTTTAAAATTTACATCTGCGCCAGCTACGACAAGCTTTTTAACGACCTCAAAGTGTCCGTCCCTGGCCGCCCAATGTAATGCTGACCAGGCGTTGTAGTCGGTTTCATTGATGTTCTTTGTTTTGCGGATAAATTTATCAGTTTTGGTCAGGTCACCCTTTACCGTTGCAGCATACAATTTGGATTGGCCGCCATTGAAGAAGCCCGCGTGTGCTGTAAGCCCCGGTAAAAAAACATACATCAAAGTGATAGAAATAATTAATTTTGAAGCTTTTAGGCCGCGGGCGTTGCACATATATTTCATGCTACAGATCTAAGTTTAAAGTCGGTCTTTATAATCTGCCTCGATGCTGGCATCTATTCGAGTCGAGGTGAGGACTCGCCAATAATTTCACGCATTTGTGCGGTACTTTTAATCGTGTAGTCGCTCATATACTCTGTCTTCCGATAAGCAATTATTGATGGTAACAAAAACGATAATGTCAGCGTGAGTGAAAATAACCAAAAAGGTACAGTAAAATCACGATCATTGCTGATGCGCCTCATAACCTGGCTGTTGGCTTTCGGTTGTTTTTACGTGGTGTATGGGCGCGTAGTTGTGGCCGCAGCCCGGGAGGGCCTTACCCCGCAAGACTACCTGGTGGAATTTTTTGCCGGGGCAGATTGGGTATTATGGCTTTGCTTGATGATTCCATACTCGCTGTTCTTTTTTGTTGTGGACTCCCATGCGACCTGGCGCACAATTCGCTGGTTTAATGCCCCGGAAATTAAACTAACACAAATACTGCCGATTCGAGCCAGTGCCTATATTTTATCCCTGGTTAACGAACAGGTAGGCAAGGGTGCGATGTCCATGTACTTATTGCGGGCCTATAAAGTGCCGGGCTGGGAAGCATTGTCTTCCATGATATTGCTCGGTGTCGTAGAGATATATCAGTTGTTGATTGTTTCTGGCCTGGGAGTATTTTTGTATACTGATTTGGTAGAAGCAGCATCTTCCCAGTTGCCACTGAACCAAATTTTACCTGCGATTTTTATGTTGGCTATGGTATATATACCGTTTCATCTTTGGTATTTTTCAGGCCGTTTACTGCCTGGATCTGCCTTTCGCAACAAACCTCTGCTGCGGGCCTTTAAAATGGCCCGGCCGATTAACTATGTGTTGTTACTGTTGTTCAAGTTACCGAATTTACTGATGGCAGTAGTGGTTTATACCGTGTCTCTGAAATTATTTCATGTACCGGTTAGCTTTGGTCAATTGCTGGCATTTTTACCAGTTATTTTTCTGGCGGCGGCACTGCCACTACCGTTTCATGCGGGTGCATTGTTGCTCTGGACAGTGCTCTTTCCGGATTACCCGGAGGTGGGTGTTTTTAGTCTGATTATGCACACCTTCTTTTTGTCTTTTAATGCCATGATAGGGCTCATTTTCTTACCCAAAGCTAATAAGGAATTATTTGGCTGATACAGGCGCCAAGATGTAGCTTGACGGATGCTATTTTGCTTGCGCAAGGAACTATCTGTTTGATCGTTTCACCTGAAAGAGTGCCCACAAACGGTCCAGCATGGATATCGCTGTGCTGGCTATCAAGGCCAGGGCAAATAACTCACTCACTTTTGCTGGTAGCCAGTCAAATATTGTCAGGTTTTGTGCCAGCAAAGTTCCCAGCAAAATGAAGTAGGCGATGCCATTACTTTGCCCCACCAGGCTCATGCGCAGGGTATTGCCCGCCAGTGCTTTACTATCCAGTACATATTGAGTGAATGCAATTAGGATCATGGTGGGTAATATGGCGGGGATGGCACCCAAACAGGCAAATGCACCCAGGCATATAGTGACGTACAAAGCATCGCTTCCATGATCAAACAAACGGCCAAAGGCGGTGCTCTGGTTGAGCTTGCGGGCTATAGGGCCATCGGCAATGTCCGTTAAAATAGCGACCAAAAATAGACCTGTGGCCCACACCCATTGTTGTGAGTAGATAAGCCAGGCACCCGGTGCAATCAGGGCCAGCCTGATGAAGGTAATGGCATTTGCCAGCGTCAGCACGGTATTTATGATTTATACTCATCTTGCATATGTCTGTTCATTTAACATCAAGTGCCATACACATTCGAGGCCCGGTACTGATTAGTGGTGCGAATGGTAGCCTGGGGCGGCGTATGATCGCGCGTTTGGCGCCATTGGTATCAGTGGTTGCCCTGGTACGTTCAGCGCTTGCGGCAAAAGGTCTTCAGTCTGAATTGGCAGCGAGCAATTTTGCCGCCAACGTGACTATTCACGTGCATGATTATTCCCAGGGCGCGGGTGCTACTGGCTTAGTTGAGATAATGACGGGTTGTAAGTCACTTATCCACCTGGCAGGTATTATTAAAGAAACCCGCAGTAGCACTTATATACAAGCCCAGGAAGATACAACACGTGCTCTGGTAGAGGCAGCGGAACGATGCAGTGTAGAACGTATTATCTACGTTAGTATTCTTGGTGCAGATGTAGGATCTACCAATGCTTGTTTGTCGTCCAGGGGACGAGCTGAGCATATTTTGCTCGATAGCGATATTTCCTCACTTATATTGCGGGTGCCTATGGTCCTGGGGCAGGGTGATTACGCTACGGTGGCACTTCAGCGTCGCGCGGCTGCCCGCTTGGTATTTTTGTTAAGGGGGCGTAGCCTGGAACAGCCAATTTTTGCCGGGGATCTTGAAAATGCGCTACTGGCAGGACTAAAGCACAATATGTCCGAACATAAGGTCTTGGAACTGGCGGGTCCGGAATCATTGAGTCGTGCGCAACTTATCACTAGGGCTGCGCAAATTATGCATCAATCAGCCTCGGGCAGCTCAATATTGCCCACCCTGATTTCTTTGCCTGTGGTGCTCGGGTATGGATTAGCCTGGTTGTTGGAAAATGTGTTGGCTTCCCCACCCCTTACCCGGGCTATGCTGGGTGTTCTGGATCATGATGACAATATTGATCCCGTGCCGGCATGTGATTGGCTGGGCATTGAACTTACGCCTTTAGATGCAATGTTAAAAACTTTGCTTCAGTAAAAACGCATGTGTTTAGTGTCAGTGCGCGTGAACTAGGTGTGCATACTACTGCGTTCAGCTTCAATAAAGATGCGTTTGACGTGCTCGTAGCGTGATTTTATGGCTTTATCTATGTCTTCAATAGAACTTTCTATTTGCACCGCTGTGGCATTATCTTTAAATTTTACGCTGATATTAACCAGAATAAATTCAGGACCCATATGCATGGTGAGTACTTCATGAACCTTTTCTACACCGTTATATGAGGCGCAAAGGGTACGAATGCCATTGACAGTATCCAGGTTAGCTCGTTCACCAATAAGCAGCCCCTTGGTCTCTATGGCCAGCCACGTTGCTGTGCCGGCCAGGACAAGGCCAATGCACACTGAGGCCACGCCGTCCAGCCACAAATAACCCAGGCTAGAACTTAGATAAACACCCAGCGCGGCTATCAATAAGCCCAGCATGGCAGCACTGTCTTCAAACAGGATCAAAAATACGGAAGGATCTTTGCCGCGTTTTACTGCTTCCAGATAAGTCCAACTGCCTTTTGATCTGGAAAATTCACGGAATGCCATGTACCAGGCAGCACCTTCTATGACCAGCGCCAATCCCAGAACAATGTAATTCACCATGGCATTTTTTATGGCATGGGGGTTTAGTATCTGGCCTATGCCTTCATATATCGAAATACCCGCTCCGATGCCAAAGATCAGAATGGCTACCACAAAGCTCCAAAAATAGACTTCTTTGCCATGTCCGAAGGGAAACAGGTCGTCGGGGGGTTTCTGGGCTTGTTTCAAACCGTAAAGCAATAAGACTTGGTTGCCTGTATCGACTACCGAGTGAATGCCCTCGGAGAACATGGCAGAACTACCGGTAATTATGGCCGCCGCGAACTTGCAGAGCGAAACCAGTGAGTTTCCGATGAGTGCGGCGATAATGACTTTTTTAGACGAAGATGATGACACGTGTGATTTCCTGGTTTGGGCTCATCGGTTAAATCCAGCTTTAAAAATTTACAGTTTAAAATACCTGTAACCTTATACTCTGTGTTATTAGGCTTGGAAATAGAGTGTGCGATTGAGGTAAAATACTATTTATACATGAACTGCGGGTCGTTTTCAGCAAGCAGGAGGCAAGTTGCTCACTACCGTGGTTAAAAATTTAGCCTGGGTAATTCCCAGGAACAAACAAGGGCAAAAACAACAGCAAAATAACATAAGTTGCTGGCAGAAAAATGAATACCTTCAAGGCACTTAAATTAATGGCCGACCCCTTACAGGGATTTGCAATTTGGCTTAAAGAGGCAGAAGCAGCTGGTATAGAACAGTCCGAAGCAGCAAGTCTGGCAACGGTCAATAATAGGGGTGCGCCCTCTATGCGCACTGTTCTGTATAAAGGCATGTCGAAGGGCGGGTTTTGTTTTTACACCAACTACAATAGTCCGAAATCTAGAGATATTGAGCAAAACTCTAGTGTGGCATTGCTGTTTTTCTGGCAGGTTCAGGCCCGTCAGATTCGCATTACCGGGACTGTGGAAAAACTGTCAGAGAGTGAATCTCAGGCCTATTTTTTGACCCGGGACAGAGGTAGTCAAATAGGTGCATGGGCATCAGAGCAGAGTGAAGAACTTGAGTCGCGGGATGCGCTTATGCAGCGAGTTGCCGAACTAACAGAGATGCATGCAGGTAAAGAGGTACCTTGTCCGCCACATTGGGGGGGCTTTAGAGTGTTGCCCAGTGTGATGGAGTTCTGGCAGGGTCGCGATGATCGCTTGCATGACAGATTCCAGTTTAGCCTGGATGATGCCAAGGGGAAGGGAACTGCGGATGCTAAAACCTGGCGGCATAAGCGCTTGGCACCCTAGTTGATGCTACAGTAAGCATGGCACTGTTTGGTAGCCTATTTTTTTCCATTATTGGTACCAGAGTAGCTTTCAAGCAAACGGTCTAGCCCGACCGACCAGTGAGGCAGATTATGTCTGAGTGCTTGCTCTAGTTTGCTGGTATTTAATACGGAGTTGGCTGGCCTTTCTGCATCCGTTGGGTATTCTGTTGTTGTGAGGGCTTTCACTTCTGGTATTTTTTGAATAAGTCCTGCTTGGTAAGCGCGCCTAAATATCTCCTTGGCAAACTCGTACCAGGAAACTGCGCCCCTGCAACATAAGTGGTAAATACCTGAATTCAGAGCTGCTTTGTATTCTCCGGAGATTTCACTTTGAACTATTGTATGTACGGTGTGGGCAATATCTCCAGCGTAAGTAGGGCAGCCAAATTGATCGTTCACCACTCCTAGCTGGGCTCTTTCACTTCCCAGACGTAGCATAGTGTTAACGAAGTTTCCGCCATCCTCCGCAAATACCCAGCTGGTTCGGAATATAAAGTATCGATCACAAATTGTAGTAATAGCCAGTTCACCGGCGAGTTTGGATTGCCCGTAAATACCGGTAGGCGAGGTTGGGTCATCTTCTGCATAGGGCGTGTTTGAATTTCCGGAAAAAACGTAGTCGGTTGAAAAATGTATAAGCAGGATTTTATGTTTGTTGGCATATTGAGCCAATGCATTGACCGCCACTTCGTTGATCAGGTGGGCGAGCTCTGGTTCAGATTCTGCCTTGTCTACCGCTGTGTATGCTGCAGCATTGATAATACAGTCTGGGTTTAGTTTTGTGAGGCTGTTATCAATGCTGGAGGTATTGGATAAATCCAGGCTATTGCGATCCCATAGCGTGGCTTTCGGAAAGTACTGTGCCAGTGCTTTGCCCACCTGGCCATTTTTACCCAGAATGAGCACGTGCATGGTGATTAGGCCTTTTTGCTGCCGGTATTTCTGATAGTGTCTTGAGCAGCGGAAAGGCTGGCCAGGGTCGGCAGTTGCTGGTCCTTTTCTGCCAGATTGGCTCGTTCAAGTGGCCAGTCAATACCCACGTCAGGATCATTCCAAATCAATCCGCTTTCGCCATCCGGGTCATAATAGTCAGTACACTTGTATTCCACATCCGCCAAGTTTGAAAGTACCTGGAATCCATGTGCCATGCCAGGGGGTATGTAGAGTTGTTTCTGGTTCTCTGCGGTCAGCGTGATGCCAAACCAACGACCGAAATTACTGGAGCTCGGGTCGACATCGACAGCGACATCAAATATTTCACCACGTACCACACGCACAAGTTTGCCCTGGGGTTTCCGGGTTTGCAGGTGAAGTCCGCGCAGCACTCCAAGTTTGGAATGGCTGTGGTTGTCCTGCACAAAGGCCTGGCCAGGTTCGAGCAGTACGTTATAGTCACAGGCTCTAAAGGTTTCCAGAAAGAAGCCACGTTCGTCTTTGAACACACGCGGCTCTATTATGACAACGCCGGGCAGGGCCGTTTTTTCGACCTTCATCGTCTGTACTCCAGCATAGATATTAGGTATTCACCATAACCACTTTTCATAAGTGGTAGGGCCAGTGTGCGAACTTGTTGTTCGTCAATCCAGCCCAGGACCCAGGCAATTTCTTCCGGGCAGGCAGCTTTGAGCCCCTGACGTTTTTCCAATGTTTGAATATAGTGGGCAGCTTCTAATAAGGAATCGTGCGTACCGGTGTCCAACCAGGCCATACCGCGGCCCATTACCTGTACATTGAGTTGACCACGCTTCAGGTAAACATTGTTGATATCTGTAATTTCAAGTTCACCCCGGCTGGAGGGGGATATTGATTTAGCGATTTCCACCACGGCGGAATCGTAGAAGTATAAACCGGTAACGGCGAATCTGCTTTGGGGTTTTTGGGGTTTCTCTTCAATAGATACGGCGCGCATGTCGTCATCAAAATTAATCACACCGAATTCTTCAGGGTTTCTGACAGCATAGGCAAATACCGATGCTCCCAGGGGTTCACTGTCTGCACTTTTAAGCAGCGAGATTAGTCCATCGCCAAAAAACAGATTGTCACCCAGCACCAGTGCACTGGGACCGCCGGCTAGAAATTTTTCGCCAATAATAAATGCCTGGGCAAGACCCTTAGGTTCGGGTTGCACCGCGTACTCAAGTTGCAGACCCCACTGACTGCCGTCGCCGAGCATTTGCTGGAATCGGGGTGTATCGTCGGGAGTAGAAATAATCAGTATTTCCCGGATTCCCGCAAGCATGAGTGTCGTTAGCGGGTAATAAATCATGGGTTTGTCATAGACGGGCAATAACTGTTTACATACGCCGAGCGTTACCGGGTGCAGGCGAGTGCCACTGCCGCCAGCCAATATGATGCCTTTTCTCTTGTCAGATTTCTGTGTCATGTAACGTACGCCGGTTATGCTGCAGGTATTTCAAACGCTTATGAGATAGGTATTTTACCCAAACGTTGTAGTTGGTAACTACCATCAATTATGTTCTGACACCATTGTTCATTGTTTAGATACCATGAAATAGTTTTTTTCAGGCCGGATTGGAAGTTTTCTGTGGGTTGCCAGCCTAGTTCTTTGTAAATTTTACCAGCATTTATTGCATATCGTTTATCGTGCCCGGGCCGATCGTCTACATATTTTATAAGATCGCTATATTGGCTATTTTTTATTTTACGTTCTGGCGATAAGTGCTCCAAAACGTTACAGATTTCATTGACTACATCAATATTTTTTATCTCATTGTTCCCGCCAATATTGTAGGTAGCGCCAATTTCTCCCTGCATGAGTACACGGTAAAGCGCGCGCGCGTGATCTTCAACATGCAGCCAATCGCGAATTTGTAGACCATTGCCGTACACGGGCAGGGCTTTTCCTGCCAGTGCATTGAGTATCATATGTGGGATGAGCTTTTCCGGAAACTGGTACGGGCCATAGTTGTTAGAACAGTTGGTGATAATTGTTGGCAGGCCATAGGTTCGCCCCCAGGCCCGGACGAGGTGATCAGCTCCAGCTTTTGATGCTGCATAAGGTGAGCTGGGGTTGTAGGCTGTTTGCTCATCAAAGGGTGGGTCGTCCGGGTGTAGATCTCCAAACACCTCGTCAGTAGATATATTAAGCAATCGGAAATTTGCCTGGGCACCGGCGTTCAGAGTGGACCAATAGGTTTTGATACTCTCCAACAGTGTGTAGGTACCAACGAGATTGGTTTGAATAAAATCTCCTGGCCCATCTATGGAACGATCGACATGGCTTTCTGCAGCCAGATGCATAATGGCATCGGGTTGCCATTGGGCAAAAAGTTGGTTTAGCGCATGGGCATCACAAATATCAGCTTGAACGAACTGGTAGCGTGGAGACTCAGCAGCGTGCCCCAGTGATGCAAGATTGCCGGCATAAGTTAGTTTGTCCAGATTCATGACTTGGGTGTCTGTATCCTGGATGAGGTAGCGTATGAGCGCTGAGCCTATAAAGCCCGCACCTCCACTTATAATGACTTTCATGAAGTTCCAGTTCCCACCTGTGGGCCTACGTCGCTGTGCTATGTACTCGTCCTATGACGGACTTGTTGAAAAACCTGTGTCGTGGGTCACCCTTGGGGAGTCGCTTTGCTGTCGATTATACGATCTGTCCCGAGATACGCTTATACTAAACTATTCTAAAGGAAAACGCGGTGTTTTAGCTTGCATGGCGTATTTGGACAAAAAACTGCGTACAGGGAAGGTTAAGCAATGGTGTCGATGTCTCAATTCTCATTGGCCTTAGATAAGCATATTGATGGGAATTACACTGGCCAGGATAGTCAGTTATTTAAAAAGTTCACATCAATGATTTGGGGACAGGAAGCCAACGAAGCATTGGGCGAGCGCCCAGTGGCTAATTTATACAGCGTTACGCTGAGTTTGTTTGATTTTCTAGGTAAAGCCGGTGATCAAATGATGGGTAGTGAGGGCGCACCAGCTACCAACGCAGGAAGTGCTGTTATAGAGGCTTCTCAACTTCGAGGGTTTAGTCTGCGTATTTCGAATACTGATGCGGAGCGTGGCGATCTGCAAAATGTGAATACCCGTATCATGCTTTTGCATGAGGATATGCCTTTTATCACTGATTCGGTGCTATTGCAGCTCAGCCATGATGGGCTGGCAGCCCACACACTGAGAAGTATTGTTTTAGAACCTCAACGAAGTGGTGAAAAACTCGTTGGCTTGCACGGTGGGACAGCTGAAACTCTGATTTATGCAGAGATAGATCCTATTGACGAGGATGAATTTCCCGCGTTACGCAAGCGAATCACGGACACGATGATTTATGTTCGTCAGGTAGTTGCAGATTTTCCGGCTATGAAGTCAAAATTGGCTGAGCATATCAGCACGCTCGAAAACATGCCTTCCTGGTCTGAGCGACAGAAAACTGATGCGCTTGGTTTCCTGCGTTGGTTGTCAGCGGACAACTTTACTTTTTTAGGTTATCGAGAATTTTCTTACGCTGACAGAAGTATTCGGCAGGTTCCGAATACGGCTTTGGGCGTACTCAAACTGCGCAAGCAGGCTTCCAGGCGGGAAATTGCAGAAATACCTGAGCGCAGACGTAATTTTATACTGGAACCCAGCATTTTGTCCTTTTCCAAATCAGGTACCAGATCTGGCGTGCACCGCTTTGCTTATCCAGATTACATAGGCATTAAACATCTGGATGATGAAGGTAATGTTATTGGCGAAAGTGGGTTTACGGGTCTTTTTACTTCTCGTGTGTACACCGAGCACCCGGATAATATTCCCATTATTAACCAGAAAGTATTGCGTTTGCTGGTACGTTCCAATTTGCGGCTGGATGGTTTTAGCGGCAAGGTGCTTGGTCATATATTGGCAACTCATCCCAGAGACGAATTATTTCAAGCCAGTGAAGATGAATTGTATGAAACTGCCATGTCCATGACTTATAACCATGAACAAAGCCGTATCAAACTCTATATTCGTGAAGATAACTATGGGCTATTTGTCTATTGTCTTGTTTATACGCCACGGGAATTAAATAGTACGAGTTTACGAGAGCGCATGCAGGAGATGTTATGTAATGCGCTGGGTGCAATTGATGCTGAATTCTATTCCTATTTCTCTGAATCCATATTGGTTCGAACACAGTTTATCTTGCGTGTAGATCCCGACGTACATCGTGAATACGATGTCAAAGAATTGGAATCACGTATCGTTGCTCTGACCCGGGATTGGTCCCAGGATTTTTCCTCAATGCTGATGAAGCAATATGGCGCTAAAAAAGGCCGCAGGCATATACGCAAGTATGGCAAAGCGTTTCCGACAGCCTATCGCGAATTTTTTTCAGTGCGTACTGCGGCCTATGACGTAGAGCATTTGGAGGCCTTGGCAGAAAACCGTGATCTTGCTATGCGATTTTATAGGCCGGCTAACAATAATGATATGCGGGTAAATCTAAAGATTTATCGCTTGGGCGATCATCTGCCTCTATCCGATATTTTGCCAATGCTGGAAAATCTGGGTTTGCGTGTTGTTGGAGAACACTCTTACCGTGTGAGTTGTGCTGATGGTAGCCAATATTCCATTATGGATTTTTCGGTAAGTTCTGATCAGGCACTGGATCTGGGCTTGGTGGGTGATGTCTTTGAAGATGCACTTATCCACATATGGTCCGGTGAGGCCGAAAACGATAGTTTCAATCGTCTGGTACTTATGACGGGTAGAGGCTGGCGCGACGTGGCCATGCTTCGCGCATATGCACATTATGCCAAGCAGATGCGCTTGGGTTTCAGCCAGCAATTTATAGCAGATACCCTGGTTAAGCACTTGCATATCAGCGATTTATTGATTCAGTGTTTTCACGCACGTTTTCAGTTAGATAAAGCGAGTGTTGGGTTTGTAAACAGCCCTGAGCTAGCAAACAGCCCTGAGCTAGCAGACAGCCCTGAGCGTGAGCGCAGTGAGTATCAGCAGGCTATCAGTAACATTGCAGCCGAGCTGGATGATGTGCAACTTCTCAATGAAGATCGAATTTTACGAGAATATTTGGCGCTTATTGCCAGTACCGTGCGGACAAATTTTTACTGTGAGAATGCTCAGGGCGCAGCGTTGGATTATTTGTCATTTAAGTTGAATACCAAAGCGCTTGATAATCTGCCTGAACCGCGTCCAGCCCA